>JBEOKH010000339.1:0-9969 GCA_040275625.1 Thauera sp.
CCGTAGGCGCCGATGTTCTGGATCGGCGCGGCGCCGACCGTGCCCGGGATCAGCGACAGGTTCTCCAGCCCCGGCCAGCCCTGCGCCAGCGTCCACCGCACGAAGTCGTGCCAGTTCTCGCCGGCACCGGCCTCGACGATCCAGGCCTCGGGCTCGGTGCGCAGCAGGCGCCGGCCACGCAGCGCGACCTTGAGCACCGTGCCGGGGAAATCGCTGGTGAGCACGAGGTTGCTGCCGCCGCCCAGCACCAGCCGCGGGGTCTCGCGCCAGCCCGGCGCGGCGATCGCGGCCTGCAGCGCGGCGACCGAGCGCACCTGCTGCAGGCGCGCCGCGCGCGCATGCAGGCCAAAGGTGTTGAATGGCGCGAGGTCGACGTCGCGGACCATCTCCGCCATCGGCGGCGCGAGTTCGTGAGCATCCAGGGTCATTTCAACGCTCCGCCGCCAGCCCGCCCGCACGCCCTGCGCGCGCCTGTTCGGCGGCAGGGGGTATGGCCTGCGCGATCGGGAACAGGCGGTCGTAGCCCAGGTTGAACAGGAGGGCATAGACCGTGTAGGTGATCGCCAGCCCGATGTCGGCGACCAGCGCCTCGATCCAGCTCATGCCCGTCCACCACACGAGGATCGGCAGCGTCATCAGCAGCAGGCCGGACTCGAAGCCGAGCGCGTGCGCCGCGCGCAGCCGGAACGGGCGGCGGTCGGCGCTGCGGCCGGTAAGCCGGCCCTCGACCCAGTCGAAGGCGGTGTTATAGGCGCCATTCCAGATCGCGGCGATCAGGGCCAGCAGCGCGAGCAGGCCGATGGAGTCGACGATCGGCACGCCGCTCGCCCACACGAAGGGGGGTGTGACCAGCACCAGGCCGCCGATCTCGAACAGGGCGATCTGGCGCAGGCGGTCGGGGAAGGAGCGAAGCTTGGGATGACTGGACACAGGAAAGACTCCGGCGGTGGCGGCGGACCGCCCGGGTCCGCGCCTCGTCCTGCGGGTCGTCCCGCGTGAAGCCGACGGTCGCTGCGCAAGGCGCGCATGGCGGGCAGGGTCGTCCCCGCGTCGGACCGGTGCGGGCATCGTCGATGCCCGGGCGAACTTTTAGCAAGTCGCGCGCCGCTTGGCAAGGGGCCCCATCGTGGCGCACGGACCGCCACAAGTCGCCCCAGGGCCAAAGCCCCGGCGGCGGAAAGCGGCGGCGGCGCGACGCACCGACACAAGGCAGCGCACCTGCGGGCGTGCAGGGCTGCGGCGGGACACGCGTTGATGCAAGGGCGGTGAGGGCGACCGATCCACTGCTGGTAAAATGTTTTGCCCAAAACATGATCCCGCCCGCAAGGCGCCCTCCCTGCCCCGGGACGGACCGTCGCCCGGTGAAGAACGCCCATGATTCCCACCCTCGTCCCGATCGGCGCCCTGCTCTGCGGCATCGCCCTGCTCCTGCTCGGCTCCGGCCTGCTCAACACCGTGGTGGCGCTGCGCGGCAGCCTGGAGGGCTTCTCCGACACCACGCTCGACCTCATCGGCTCGACCTACTTCCTCGGCTTCTTCCTGGGCACCTTCATCGCGCCCAGACTCATCCGGCGCATCGGCCACATCCGCGCCTTCGCCTTCTTCGGCGCCACCGTCGCGGCCTGCATCCTGCTGCATGCGATCATCGTCCATCCGTGGTTCTGGATGGGGCTGCGGGTCCTCACCGGGATGGGACTGGTCGGCTTCTACGCGGTGATCGAGAGCTGGCTCAACGACCAGACCGCGCCCGCGCGCCGTGGCCAGGTGTTCGCGGCTTACATGGTGGTCAACCTCGCCGCGCTCGCCGGCGCCCAGCAGATGCTGCGCCTCGACTCCCCGGCCAACTTCACCCTGTTCGCGGTGGCGGCGGTCTTCGTCTGCCTGTCGCTGCTGCCGGTGACGATGACGCGCTTCCCGCAGCCGGTGATCGCCACCCGGGTGCGCCTGCGCCTCGGTTTGATCTGGCGCGCCGCGCCGGCGGCCTTCGTCGGCGCGCTGTCTTCCGGACTATCGATGGGCGCGTTCTGGAGCCTGACCCCGGTGTACGGCGAGCGCCTCGGCCTCGACGCGGCCGGCATCGGCCTGCTGATGACCGCCGCGATCGTCGGCGGCGCGCTGCTGCAGTGGCCGATGGGGCGATTCTCGGACGCCGGCGACCGCCGCCTCGCGCTCGCGGTCGCGGCCTTGGGCGCCGCGCTCGCGGCGGTCGCGGTGGCGCTGTTCGGCGACATCGAGCACCTGCCGCTCGCCGGCCTGTTCGTCTACGGCGGGATGGCATTCGCGATCTACCCGATCGTGGTCGCGCACCTGGTCGACCACCTGCATCATGAGGACATCCTCTCCGGCAATACCGGTGTGCTCTTCCTGCACGGCCTGGGCGCCGCCGCCGGTCCGGCGATCGCCGGTGCACTGATGGGCGGGATGGGCGCGATCGCGCTGCCGCTGCACCTCGGCCTGGCCTTCGTACCGCTGGCGCTGTTCGCGCTCGTGCTGTGGCGTCGCAGCGCAGACGAAATCGTCGAGGAAGCGGCGCAGTTCACCGCGATGATGCGCACCTCGCCGGCGGTGCTGGAGATGGTGTCGCCCGAGGAGGCGGAGCCGCAAGCAGCCGTTCCAGCCAACGCCGCAGAAGACGGGGCGGAGCCCGCCAGCGCCGCGCGCGAAACACCTGCCAGCGACGACGCTCCCGCCGACGCTGCCCCGCTCGGCACCGACGGGACGACGCCACCCGAGCCTCGCCGTCCATGAACCGATCCGATCCGCGCAGGGCTCGCGCTGCACCGCCCACGGTGCGGGTTACTTGTCGGCGGTGAGCGCCTGCAGGCGCTTCGCCGCGGTATAGACCGCTTCGAAGGCGAGCGGCGAGACGTGGAAATGCTTGTCGTTGCTGGCTGTGGCCAGCAGGCTGCCGCCCGGGCTGAAGGCGACGCCACGCACCTCGTTCTTGTGCACGGTGATGGTCTTGACGAGTTTTCCCGCAGGCATCTCGAACAGGCGCACGCCGGCGTCGCTGCAGCCGACCGCCAGCCAGCGGCTGTCGGGACTGTAGGCGATCGCGGTGCAATAGCGCGCATCGGCGATGATGGGCAGGCGCACCGGCGGCGCCTCATCCGGGTGGGTGAAGGCGCCGACAGGCCACACCCGCACGCGGCGCTGCACCACCGCGGCGACATGGGCACCATCGGGACTGAAGACGAGGTTGGCAAAGCGCACACCGAGCTGGCGCTCGTCCTCCGGCACGGTGATGGTGCCCAGACTCTTCCCGGAGAAATCCCACAGTTGCAGCTTGCCGTCATAACCACTGGTGGCCCATTGATCGCGCTGCGGATGGGACGCCACGCCAGACACCTGGACGGTCGGGCCGCCGTGCACGACGGACACCGGACGGACCACATCGCCCTCGAGCGCGTACAGGCGCGCATAACCATCCGCCCCCGCGCTCGCCAGCAGCCGGCCGTCACGGCTGAAGGCCACGCCCCTGAGCTGATCCTTGTGCACATGCTCTTTCGGCACGGCAGGCAGCGGTATCTGCCGACCGCTCGCGACATCCCACAGCCGCAACTGGTTGTCGAGCCCGGCCGTCGCCAGGCGGGTGCCGGACGGATCGAAGGCGAGCCGATGCACCTGGTCGGTGTGCCCGCGCAGCGTGTGACGGAGCCGCGGCTGCCCGTCCACCAGATCCCAGATGCGGGCGGTCCGGTCGCTGCTGCCGGTCGCGAGGATGCGGCCGTCCGCGCCCCCCGGGTCGTTCGGGCCGAACGCGATGCTGGTGACCGTATTGAAATGGCCCTCGATGTTCCAGAACTTCACCGTGCCATCGCGACTCGCGGTCACCACATTCCGGCCGTCGGGGCTGAAGCGGGCCGCCTCCACGTAGGACGTGTGGCCGGCGAGCGTCAGCAGGTTCTCGCCGGTGCGGCGGTCCCAGATTCGCGCCGTGCCGTCCCCGCCGGCGCTGGCGATCAGCCCCCCGTCGGCACTCACATCCACGTTCCGGATCCGGTCGCCGTGACCAGCCAGCTCGCGCGCACGCGGTGACTGCGCCGGCCTGCCCCGCGAGGCGCCCGCGTCATCCACACGGAACCCGCCCGCCGCGCCATCCCAGACGCGCAACAAGCCGTCCCGGCTGGCGGTCACCAGCGCGCTGCCGTCGCGCGCGAACGCGATCGCGTCGCTCGGCTCCTCGAGCGCCAGGGACAGGATCTCGCGCCGGTCTGCGAGGCTCCACAGGCCGGCCGCGGTGCGCGCGGCGGCACCGCGCTCGACCGCGACGCTGGCAACGCAGCAGCCGTCCGGGCTGAAGGCCAGGCCCATGATCCACGCCCCCGTCACATCGAGGACGGCGGCCGGCTCGTCTGCGTCGCCGTCGATCTCCCAGATGCGGATCGCGCGGGCCTTGTCGTTGCCGCTCCCTGCCGTCGCCAGATGGCGGCCATCGACGCTGACGTCCATCGCGCCATAGATGCTGCCGCCATGCTCGAAGCTGCGCAGCGGGGCCTGCGGGCGCGCAAGCGCCCACAGATACGCACGCCCACCGGCCACCGTGAGCAAGCGCTCGCCGTCGGGCAGAAAGCGGGCCCGCCTGACCCAGTCCTCGTGTCCGAGACTGAGCACAGGCGCTTCCGGGCGCCCGTCGCGGATGTCCCACACCCTGGCATGCCTGCCCTGATCGGCGGTGACCAAGCGCTGGCCGTCGGGGCTGAAGGCGACGTCGGACACGATCCTGCCTCCCACCGGCAGCGTCCAGAGCAGCCGCGAGGCCTGGATCGCCTGCCGCACCGCATCCTCGGCGGCAGCGGTCGGCGTCAGGTCCAGGCGGGTCGCGAGGCTCACCGACATCCCGGCCGGAACGGTCGCCTCGACCGCCTGCAGCGCGAGCGCGAGCGCACGCCCTGCATCGAACGGAGCACTCGAGATCGACTGCGCGGCCTGCGCGTTCGCGGTCGACCGCATCCCTTCCCAGGACGCGGACAACCAGCCCGCAACGGCGACGCAAAACATCGCCCCCAGCCCCGCGAGCCACCCGCGCAAGGCGCGCCGGGACGCCTTCTCGCGCGCCACCCTGACCGCCTCCTCGCGCCGCTGATCGGCCACGAAGCGCTGGCGCCAGTCGAGGATCGCGGGCGCGAGCACGTCGTGGAAGACCTCGTAGCGCGTGGCCTCGGGATTGTCGGGCACCGACACCGTGCGCAGGATGCGATTGCGTGCATCGGTCAGCGCCTGCAGCACCGCCGGCACATGGGGCGCGAGCGCCCCCGCCCAGCTCGTCAGGTCGGCGGCGCTGCAGGCGATCTTGCTGCCGGTAGGGGTGACCAGGCGGTCGAAGAAGCTGGCGCACACCGCCCGGCTCGTCGCATCGAGCCGGGCCATCGCGATGTCGAGATGCGTGCGCACGATCTCGTTGGCGCCGCGCAGGCGATCCAGCGTCGCCCGCCGCAGCATGCCCGAGCCCGCGGCGCGCTCCTCCGCCCACAGGCGAACCATGACCAGCTGCAGGAAGGGCGCCTCGATGAAGCCTTCATCGTGGCGGGGGCCGCCGCTGCCGCCATGGCGCCCGGCCGACACCTGGCCGATTCGTACCTGGCGCAGCAGCTCGTCGACCAGCGAGTCCTCGATGCCCATCGGCTGCCCGCCCGCGGCCTGCATCCCGTTCCAGACCTCCAGCGGTCTGCGGATGGCCTGCTGCGCCGCATCGGCGTCGAGATGGTTGAGCCGCAAGCGGTTGCTCAACAGGTTGTGGATGCGCTCCTGGAAGCGGTCGAGGCGCGACAGGCTGTCGTCGCGCAGCGCGATCAGGAAGCCGACATCCACATCCTCGCGGTTCACCGCGCGCGCGAACTGGGCCTCGAACGCACTGGCGGCGTCGCTGTCCTTCGGGCGGTAGAGAAAGTATTCCTCGAACTGGTCGAAGATCACCAGCACCGTGCCGTGTGCCGCTTCGGCGCACGCGCGCAGCACCTCGTCGAGGGGCATCGTCGCGGCCGGTCGCGGCTGGTCCGTGTGCAGCGCCCACACGGTTTCGATGCAGGCCCGGGTCAGCGCGAGCTGGAAGTCGCGATCGACCCAGTTGCGAAACACCACCACCGGTGTCTTCGGTCGCTCGCGATGCAGTTGCGGCACCACGCCGGCCATCAGCACCGAACTCTTGCCCACCCCGCTCGAGCCGTAGAGGATCGTGAGCGGCGACGAAAGCAGGTTTGAGATGATCACCCGCTGGTCGCGTTCGCGCCCGAAGAAGAACGCCCGATCCGCCTCCTCGAAGGGCTGCAGGCCCACGTAGGGGCAAACCTGAGCGCTACCGGCGTCCGCGTTCAAGGCGCCATCCTCGCGTGCAGCAGGCGCACGAACTCGTCCAGGCCCACCTCGTAGGGATAGACCCCGCGCTTCTGCCAGAACTTCAGCTCCAGCTCGGAGAAGCGTTCGTCGATGGCCCACGACTGGATCTCGTCGTCGCCGGCGGTGATCCGCTTCGCGAAGAAACGGTTGAGACTCTGCAGGATGGTGCGGAAGCTCCAGTCGCGCAGGCTGTAGCCAATGAACAGCAGGTTGCGGTCGCGGCAATGCGAGGCGAACAACGCCGGGATCGCCGACTTGCTGGCGATGCGTGCGAGCAGCTCGACGTAGTCCGACTCCGTGATCACGAAGCTGTCCAGTTCCGACGCCTGCGGGACGATGGAGCCGTGCATCTTGAAGATCACCGTCTTCGTGTCGAGTTCGATGAAGAGCTCGTTCGGCGTCACCGTCTCGGGCTCGAGCGCACCGTGCGGCCACCACAGGACCGCGTTGCCGAGCTCCTTGAGCTCCGAGTACACGACCAGGTCGTAAGGCTGCTGCGCGGCGCGAAAGACCTGCTCGATCAGGGTGTCGTAGTTGGTGGTGATGATCAGCAGCGGCGTGTGCAGGGTGGCGAGAAACGTATAGAGCGGCGGGACCGCGACATTGGTCGGCGACGCCGCGGCGAGGAGCTCGCGCAGTCGCAGCTGCAGGGAATCACGCGTATGGAAGGCCTCGTAGTAGGACGCCACCTCTGCCAGCTGATCGCGCTCCTGCGGCGACGGGAACCCCCCTTCGTCGGCGAGGCACGCCGACAGCTCGGTCCCGCTGGGGAGAAACCGGGGCGCGTCGGGATCCCAGCGTGCATCGGCCGGGCGTCCGGAACGACAGATGCCGGGGCCGATGATCGGCACCGCCGCGCCGCTCGCGAGCGCCTGTGCGATCCGTCCGTACGGCGGCCGTGCGTTGATGCGCACCGTCTGCCCGTTT
The DNA here is from genome assembly GCA_040275625.1 of Thauera sp. Taxonomy (GTDB): domain Bacteria; phylum Pseudomonadota; class Gammaproteobacteria; order Burkholderiales; family Rhodocyclaceae; genus Thauera. Next base: position 7,264 of record JBEOKH010000339.1, read on the forward strand.
GCCTTTTCGGTCTCCAGCCTGCGCTGGATGAAGGCGCGCAGGTCCTGCCTGAGGCGGTCGCGCAAGTCCTGCGGCGTGTCGTATTCGGCGAACCCGCCCGCAAGAGAACCGTCCGCGTTGCGAAAGCGGTCGAAGAAGTGGTTCGCGCCGCGGTACTGGGCAAGGCGCGCGTCATAGCCCGCGTCGAGCGGGTCACCCAAGTCGGCCTTTGCGCGGCGGTGATAGACGAGGATGTGGGGCGGCGGCTTCGCGTTGACGGCGTTCTCGTACTCCCATTCGGTCCCCGACAGGTACAGGCTGCCGTCGGGCCGCGTGCAGCTCGCCGGCAGCGGGGTGCCCATGCGCGCCCACAGCATGACGATCACGCAGTCGCATGCGGAGGGCAGGGGCAGGCCACGATTGACGGCCTCCTGCGGCGTCAGGGTGGCCGGCATGGCGACCGGCGCCGACGGATCGTCCCAGCTCACGGCCTCGCAGGTGACGAGGCCGCGCATGAACGGATCCTTGGGCAGCTCCTGCTCGATGACCTGCTGGGCGAAGGTCCGCTCGTCACAGACATCACCCGGGGACGACAGAAAGAATCTGAGGTGCATGCCTGGCCCCTTGCCGGCAGGCGCGTGGTACCTGCCTATCCACTATAGGACAGTGCCGACGCCCTGGATGCATTCCCGGGTTGCATGACCGCCTCATCCGGCGGCGACCCGGGCGCCCGCCTCAAACCCCGGCCATCGCCTGCGCCCACCACAGGTACAGCGGGATGCCGAGGAGCAGGTTGAAGGGGAAGGTCAGCGCCAGCGCCGCCGCCACCCCGAGCGCCGGGTTGGCCTCGGGCACCGCGATCCGCATCGCGGTGGGCGCGGCGATGTAGGAGGCGCTGCCGGCCAGCGTCATCATCAGCACGGTGCCACCCACACCCAGGCCCATCGCCTGCGCCACGCCCCAGCCGCCGAGCGCCAGCACCGGCGGCAGCGCCAGCCCGCAGCCGATCAGGAACAGCCCCGCCTTCTTCAGGTCGGGCAGGCGGTCGGCGCCGATCAGGCCCATCTCGAGCAGGAACAGGCACAGCGCGCCCTTGAACAGATCGACGAAGAGCGGCGACAGCGGCTCCAGACCCTGCGGCCCGGCGATCCAGCCGATCAGGATGCCGCCGCCGAGCAGCACCACGCTCTTGTTGGCAAAGACTTCATGCACGAGCGCGCCGGCGGTCGAGCTGCCATCGGCCGATTTCACCCCCCAGCGCGCGATCAGCGTGGCCACGATCAGCGCCGGCGCCTCCATCAGCGCGGCGAGCAGGGCGAGGTGACCCTCGACCTCGATGCCGCGCCCGGCCAGCACCGCCGCACCGACCGCGAAGGTGACGATGGAGACCGAGCCGTAGTGCGCCGACAGCGAGGCGGCGTCCGGGCGCGAGAAGCGCAGGCGGAAGAGCGGGAAGACCAGCAGCGGGATCAGCGCGCCCAGCCCGATGGCCAGCAGCGCATCGACCCACAGCGTGGCGCTCTCCGAGCGCGCGATCTCCACCCCGCCCTTGAGGCCGATGGCCAGCAGCAGGTAGATCGACAGGGTCTCGAACACCGCGGCGGGCAGGCGCAGGCCGGAGCGGGCGAGCGAGGCGACCGCACCGAGGGCGAAGAAGAAAGGTACGGCATCGACCATGTGTTGTTTTCCTGTGGAGTGCGTGGCCCCGTGCTGCAGGGGCGGGCGGTGCGGCGGCGAGCGGCGGGCGGCTGGAACGAAGGTATTTTGCCGCAGCGCACACATCCAGAAAAATGCTTTGTTTTTGTCGTTAACATAGATTTAAATCTATGTATTACCCGCCCGCTGCCGCCCCCAATGCGCCTCACCTTCCACCAGCTCCGCCTGCTGCTCGCCGTGTCACGCGAGGGCAGCGTGTCACGCGCCGCGCAGCGCCTGCACCTGACCCAGCCCACGCTGTCGACCCAGCTGCGCCAGCTCGCCGAACAGGTCGGCCTGCCGCTGTTCGAGCGCGTCGGCCGCAAGCTGCACCTCACCGCCACCGGGCGCGTGGTGCTCGACACCGCCGCGCGCGTGGAGCAGGAGCTGGAGAATCTCGACGAGACGCTCGCCGGCCTGCGCGGCGACGTGGTTGGCCGCCTGCGGCTGGCGGTGGTGAGCACCGCCGAGACCTTCATCCCGCGCCTGCTCGGCGACTTTCGCCGCGAGCGCCCGGCGGTGGAGGTGTCGCTGGTGGTGCTCAACCGCGACGCGGTGATCCGCCGCCTGGCGGACAACCTCGACGACCTCTACATCATGAGCCGCCCGCCACAGGCCCCGCCGGTGGTGGCGATGCCCTTCCTGGCCAATCCGCTGGTGGTGATCGCCGCCGCCGACCATGCCCTGGCCGGCGCGACCGACGTGCCGATCGCGGCGCTGGCGAGCGAGGAGTTCGTGCTGCGCGAGCCCGGCTCGGGCACCCGCCAGGCGGCAGAACACTTTTTCGCCACGCAGGGCTTGAGCCTGCGCCCGCGCCTGGAGCTGGGCAGCAATGAGGCGGTGAAGCAGGCGGTGGCGGGCGGGCTGGGGCTGTCGCTGCTGTCGGCGCATGCGCTCGCGCACGCGGTCGACGAGGGCATCGCGGTGCTGCGCGTGGCCGACACGCCGGTGCTGACGCAGTGGCAGGTGGTGCACCCGAGCGGCAAGCGCCTCACTCCGCTCGCCGCTGCCTTCCTGCGCTTTCTCGAGGCG
>JBEOKH010000340.1:0-8046 GCA_040275625.1 Thauera sp.
GAGACCCCCACGCTTACCCGCTGCGCGGGATCGCTGCCCCCCGGGGGGGCTGTTTCATCTTGGGGCGGCCCGGCGATGAAACGACAAACCCGAAATCTGGTGCTCGCACTCGTCGCCGCAGTCGGCTTCGGTGCCATGGTGCCGCCCGCGGCGATGGCGCAGGCGGTGAAGAGCATCCGCGGTGCGGATGTGGCCGGGCCGGAGCTGCAGGTCGGAAACTTCAAGCCCATGCCCGATCAGGCGCCGATCGATCGCGATTATGTGCAGCAGCCGCCGCTGATCCCGCACAAGGTCGAGGGTTACGAGGTCACGATGAACTTCAACAAGTGCATGGACTGTCACGCCTGGAGCCGCTACAAGGAGTCCGGCGCCACCAAGGTCAGCCTGACCCACTTCAAGGATCGTGATGGCGGTGAGCTCTCCAACATCTCGCCGCGGCGCTACTTCTGCATGCAGTGCCATGTGCCCCAGACCGACGCCAAGCCGCTGGTCGGCAACAGTTTCCAGCGTGCGGAAGGCCTGCGCTGAAGCATCGACATACGGGGATCGACATGACCGACAACAACAAGAGCCTGATGCAGCGCATCCGCGGTGCCGGCTGGGGCGCCATCGTCCTGCTCGTCGCCGTGGGCGTGGTGTTCTGGGGCGGCTTCAACTGGGCCCTTGAGATGACCAACACGGAGAAGTTCTGCATTTCCTGCCACGAGATGGAGGAGAACGTCTTCAAGGAGTATCGCAACACCATCCACTACCAGAACCGCACCGGCGTGCGCGCGACCTGCCCGGACTGCCACGTGCCCAAGGAGTGGGGGCCGAAGATGATCCGCAAGATCAAGGCCTCGCGCGAGCTCTATGGCAAGGTGATGGGCACCATCAGCACGCCCGAGAAGTTCCAGGCGGAGCGCCTGCGCCTGGCGCAGAACGAGTGGAGCCGCATGAAGGCGAACAACTCGCAGGAGTGCCGCAACTGCCACAACTACGAGTACTTCGACTATTCGGTGCAGGGCCGCCGCTCCAACCAGATGCACCAGGCCGGCTTCGCCGAAGGCAAGACCTGCATCGACTGCCACAAGGGCATCGCGCACTCGCTGCCGCCGGTCGACCAGCACATCGGCGCGCCGCGCGAAGGTGTTGCCCCCGAGGTGATGCATCCGCCGATGAAGAAGGAGTGAGCTTCGGCGCCGCTGCGCGGCCGAACTTGCGGGAGCGGCTTGCGCCGCTCCCGAAGGGCGCTGCGCGGGGTTCCGCCGTGTGCCAGCGAAATTCTCCCACCGTTCCGGTTCCGATCCCGCAGCGGCTGTGTTTCAATCCGTCCCCATGCTCGAAGTCCATCGTCTCGCCTGCCTGAAGGGCGATCGCCTGCTGTTCCGCGACCTCGCCTTCCGCCTGCACGCGGGCGGCTTGCTGCGCGTGGCCGGACCGAACGGCGTGGGCAAGACCAGCCTTCTGCGCCTGGCCACCGGGCTGGCGATGGCCGAGGCCGGCGAGATCCTCTGGCGTGGCGAATCCATCCGCCGCGTGCGCGAGGCCTTCCATGGCGAACTGCTCTATCTCGGCCACGCCGCCGCGCTCAACGACCTGCTCAGCCCGCTCGAGAACCTGCGCTTTGCCTGCGCCGCTGCCGGCGACGCGACCGACGAAGAGGCCTGCATCGAGGCGCTGGTGCGCATCGGTCTGGCCGACCAGCTCGACCTGCCCGCGCGCGTGCTGTCGCAGGGCCAGCGCCGGCGGGTGGGCCTGGCGCGGCTGTTCCTGTCGGCCCATCGCCCGCTGTGGGTGCTCGACGAACCTTTTACCGCACTCGACGTGCACGCGGTCGCCGATCTGGCCGCAACCCTGTCCGCGCACTGCGCGGCCGGCGGCATGGTGATGCTGACCACGCACCAGGACGCGCCCTTCGCGCGCGCTCCCGAGGTGCTCGACGTGGGAGTCTTCGCGTGCTGAGCACCTTTCTCGCAGTGCTGCGCCGCGACCTGCTGCTGGCCTGGCGCGGTCGTGCCGACGTGCTGGTGACGCTGGCCTTCTTCACCATCGTGGTATGCCTGTTTCCGTTCGGCGTCGGCGCCGAACCCAACCAGCTGCGCGCGATCGCGCCTGGCGTGCTGTGGGTCGCGGCGCTGCTCGCCTGCCTGCTGTCGCTGCACCGCCTGTTCGCGCAGGACTACGTGGACGGAACTCTGGAGCAGCTTCTGCTGTCCAGCGAACCTGCTGCGTTGTGGGTGATGGCCAAGGTGCTTGCGTTCTGGCTCAGCACCGGCCTGCCGGTGGTGGCGGTGGCGCCGGCCATGGGTCTGCTGCTTGACCTGGAGCAAGGCGGCCTGCCCGTGCTGATACTAAGTTTGCTGCTCGGTACGCCGATCCTCGCGCTGCTTGGTGCGGTCGGTGCGGCGCTCACCCTGGGGCTGCGCGGCGGCGGCATGTTGCTGGCGCTGCTGGTGCTGCCGCTGTTCGTGCCGGTGCTGATCTTCGGCGCCGGGGCGGTGGAAGCCGAACTGTCCGGTACCGGCGCGGCTGCACATCTGCTGCTGCTCGGTGGCGGGCTGGCGGGGGCGCTGGCGCTGGCGCCGGTGGCGTGCGCGGCGGCCCTCAGAATTTCGACCGATTGACGACGCAGCCGCGCCGCCCGCGCGGGCGCGGCAGACCGAGAAAGCGAAACCTCGAAGCATGACGAATCCCGAACGCGGCCGCAGTCTGTTGCGGTTTGCTGCACCGCAGAATTTTTATCCCCTCGCCGGCCGCCTCGCGCCGTGGTTCGCGGCCCTCGCCGTCGTCCTCACCGCGGTCGGGCTCTGGCTGGGCTTTTTCGTCGCCCCCACCGACGCCACCCAGGGCCAGGTCTATCGGGTGATCTTCATCCACGTGCCGGCGGCCTGGATGTCGATGTTCATCTACCTCGTCATGGCCTTCTGGTCCGCGGTGGGCCTGATCATGAACACCCGGCTGTCCTTCGTGCTGAGCCAGGCGCTTGCGCCCACTGGGGCGATGTTCTGCTTCGTCGCGCTGTGGACCGGGGCGCTGTGGGGCAAGCCGACCTGGGGCGCCTACTGGGTGTGGGACGCGCGCCTGACCTCGCAGCTGCTGCTGCTTTTCCTCTATTTCGGCTTCATCGCGCTCACGCGCGCGATCGAGGACCCGCGCCGCGCCGACCGCGCGGGCGCGATCATCGCGCTGGTGGGGGCGGTCAACGTGCCGATCATCTATTTCTCGGTGCAGTGGTGGAACACCCTGCACCAGGGCGCGTCGGTGAGCCTGAACAAGGCGCCGTCGATGGCGGCCACCATGCTCGCCGGGATGCTGGTGATGGCCTTCGCGTCGTGGGCCTACACCCTTGCCGTAGTGCTGTGGCGGGTGCGGCCGATGATCCTCGAGCGCGAGCGCCACACCGAGTGGGTGGGCGCCGAGCTCGAGCGCGCCGGTGCCTTGGGTGCTCAACTTGGGGGAGGTCGCGCCTGATGCAATGGGAGAGCTGGTCCGCGTTCTGGGACATGGGCGGTGCCGCGTTTTACGTGTGGGGCAGCTATGGCCTCACGTTTGCTTTGATCGCGCTGGAACTCGTGCTCGTGTTCCAGCGTCGGAAGGACACCACCCGCAGCCTGTTGCGCTGGCGTCGCGCGGTGGGCAAGGGTGCAGGCAAGCGTAACGGCGACGGCATGATGCCCGCCATGGAGTCGGAAACATGAAAGCCCGTAGCAAACGTCTGATGCTGGTCGGCGGCGGGGTGGCCCTGCTGGTCGCCGCGGTCGCCCTGGTGCTGAGCGCCTTCCAGCAGAACCTGGTGTTCTTCCACACCCCCACCGAGATCGCCGAGGGCAAGGCGCCGGTGGGAAAGACCTTCCGCGTCGGCGGAATGGTCGAGGACGGCTCGATCCAGCGCGAGGCCGACGGCGTGACCGTGCGCTTCGCGATCACCGACACGGCCAAGGTCATCCCGGTGACTTACAAGGGCACGCTGCCCGACCTCTTCAAGGAGGGCAAGGGCGCGGTGGTGCAGGGCAAACTCGAGGGCGGCGTGTTCCACGCCACCGAGGTGCTCGCCAAGCACGACGAGAACTACATGCCCCCGGAGGCCGCACACGCGGTCGAACAGGCCCAGAAGGCCGCAACCACCCTGAGCCAGTGACATGATCCCCGAACTCGGGCATTTCGCCCTCATCCTCGCGCTGGTGTTGTCGATGGTGCAGGCGGTCGTGCCGCTGGTCGGCGCGCAGCGCAACAGCGCGGCGCTGATGGCGGTCGGCCGGCCTGCCGCTCAGGGCCAGTTCTTCTTCATCCTGTTCAGCTACGTGTGCCTGACCTGGGCCTTCATCCAGAGCGATTTCTCGGTCCAGCTCGCCGCCAGCAACTCGCACAGCGAAACGCCGCTGATGTACAAGATCACCGGCGTGTGGGGCAACCACGAAGGCTCGCTGCTGCTGTGGGCGATGTCGCTGTCGCTATGGACGGTCGCAGTCACCGTGTTCTCGCGCCACCTGCCCGATGCCTTCCTCGCCCGCGTGCTCGGCGTGCTCGGACTGGTCAGCGCGGGGTTCATCTCGTTCACGCTGGTCACCTCCAACCCCTTCGAGCGCCTGCTGCCGGGCGTCGCCGAGGGCCGCGACCTCAACCCGCTGCTGCAGGACCCGGGGATGATCATCCACCCGCCGCTGCTCTACATGGGCTATGTCGGCTTCTCGGTGGCGTTCGCGTTCGCGATCGCCGCGCTGCTGTCGGGCCGGCTCGATGCAGCTTGGGCGCGCTGGTCGCGGCCGTGGACGACGGTGGCCTGGGTGTTCCTCACCGCAGGCATCGCGGTCGGCTCGGGCTGGGCCTATTACGAGCTCGGCTGGGGCGGCTGGTGGTTCTGGGATCCGGTGGAAAACGCCTCCTTCATGCCCTGGCTGCTCGGCACGGCGCTGATGCACTCGCTCGCGGTCACCGAGAAGCGCGGCGCCTTCCGCAGCTGGACCGTGCTGCTGGCGATCGGCGCCTTCTCGCTGTCCCTGCTCGGCACCTTCCTGGTGCGCTCGGGCGTCATCACCAGCGTGCATGCCTTCGCCACCGACCCCAAGCGCGGCCTCTACATCCTCGCCCTGCTGGTGATCGTGATCGGCGCCTCGCTGCTGCTGTACGCCGCACGCGCCAACAAGCTGATGGGCGGCGGCAGCTTCAGCCTGGTGTCGCGCGAGACGTCCCTGCTCGCCAACAACGTGCTGCTCACCGTGGCCTCGGCCTCGGTGCTGCTCGGCACGCTGTATCCGCTGTTCCTCGATGCCCTCAACCTCGGCAAGATCTCGGTCGGCCCGCCCTACTTCGAGGCGGTGTTCGTGCCGCTGATGACGCCGGTGGTGGTGCTGATGATGTTCGGCCCCTTCCTGCGCTGGAAGGACGACGACCTGCTCGCCGAGGTGCGCAGGGTGGCGCCGATCTTTGTCGCCAGCGTGGCGATCGGCGTGGGCAGCGCGTGGGCGGTTGATCACCTGACCTGGCGCACTGTGCTCGGCCTGTCGCTCGCCGCCTGGGTGGTGCTCGCCAGCCTGCGCCTGCTCGCCCGCCGCCTCGGCGAGCGCGCCGGCGCCGCGGCCGGTTCGCGACTGCGCTCGATCACCGCGTCGTGGTGGGGCATGTGGCTCGCCCACCTCGGCATCGGCATCTTCATCATCGGGGTCACCATGGTGGGCAGCCTGGACCGCCACCTCGACGTCAGGATGAAGGAAGGCCAGCGCGCCGAACTCGCTGGCTACACCTTCGTGTTCCGCGGCGCGGTCGATGCCGACGGCCCCAATTACGACGCCGCGCGCGGCAACATCGAACTCGTCCGCGACGGCCGCGTGCTCGGCGTGCTCGACCCCGAAAAGCGCGTCTACCGCGCGCAGGGCATGCCGATGACCGAGGCCGCGCTCGACATTGGCGTGTTCCGCGACGTCTATGTGTCGCTCGGCGAGCAGCTCGAGGATGGCTCCTGGATCGTCAGCCTTTACTACAAGCCCTTCATCAGCTGGATCTGGGCAGGCTGCGTGCTGATGGGCCTGGGCGGCATCTTTGCCGCCGCCGACCGCCGCTACCGCCGCCTGGCCGCACGCGATGCCGCCGCCGCGGTGGGCGGTCGTGTCGGCGCCGCCGCCTGAGTTCGTTAGGACAACCATGAAAGCCAAGTTTCTCGTACCGCTGCTGCTATTCTTCGGCCTCGCCGGCTTCCTCGCCTTCGGCCTCACCCTCAACCCGCGCGAGGTGCCGTCGCCGCTGATCGACAAGCCGGCGCCGAACTTCCGCCTCGCCCGCCTCGACCAGCCCGACAAGACCTTTGCGCTGGAAGAGATGCGCGGCGAGGTCTGGTTGCTCAATGTGTGGGCGTCGTGGTGCGTGGCCTGCCGCCAGGAGCACCCTTTGCTGGTGCGCATGGCCGAGCAGAAGCTGGTGCCGGTGGTCGGCCTCAACTACAAGGAAGTGCGTGGGGACGGCGCGATCAGCGTGCGCGGCATGGAGCTCGAGGCCGAGACCGCGATGGCGGTCGAGCGCGGACAGCGCTGGCTCAAGGAGCACGGTGATCCCTATCTGCTGTCGGTGATGGACATCGACGGCCGCATCGGCATCGACTTTGGCGTGTATGGCGTGCCGGAGACCTTCCTGATCGATCGTGAGGGCCGCATCCGTTACAAGCATATCGGCCCGATCACCCCCGAGTCGCTGCAGGGCCAGATCATGCCCAAGGTCGAGGAGCTGCGCCGTGCCGGCTGATCCAAGGTCCTCGCTGCCCGTGCGCCGGAGCCTCGCCGCCGGGGCGCTCGCACTCCTGCTGGCGGCGCCCTTGCATGCAGCGACCGCTGGCGGGGCCCCGGCGGGTATCCCCGCGGCGACCGATGCGGGCGTCGCCCCCGCCCTGGCTGCCGATCCGCAGCTCGAAGCCGACATGATGGAGCTGTCGCACAAGCTGCGCTGCCTCGTCTGCCAGAACCAGTCGATTGCCGAATCCAATGCGCCGCTCGCGGTTGACCTGCGCAACCAGGTGCGCGAGCAGCTTGCCGCCGGCAAGGACAAGGACGACGTGATCGACTATCTGGTCGAACGTTATGGCGACTTCGTGCTCTACGAGCCGCCCTTCAAGGCCACCACCCTGTTGTTGTGGCTCGGCCCGCTCGCGCTGCTGCTCGGTGGAGCCGGCTGGCTGGGCTGGCGCCTGCGCCGGCGCAGCGTCGAGGTGGACGCTGAGCGGGCGCTCAGCGTCACAGACCGCGAGCGCGCCCGCACGCTGCTCGCCGGTGGCGGCGACGCCGCCCCGAATACCGCACCCCCGGAGTCCCGCAAGTGACCGCCTTTATCGTTTTCGCCGGCCTGCTCGTGGCCGGCGCGCTGCTTTTGATCCTGCCGCCGCTCCTCGGCTACGGTCGCCGCAATCAGGCACAGATCCGCCAGAGCGCGATGGCGCTCACCGTACTGCGTGAGCAGCTCGCCGACCTCGATGCCGAACTGGCCGAAGGCAAGATCGATGCCGCCACGCACGCGAAGAGCCGCGAAGAGCTCGAGCGCCGCGCGCTCGAAGAGGGTGAGGCTGCGGCCGAAGCCGCAGACAGCGCCGACCGGCGCCCGAACAAGCCCTGGGCGCTGGGGGCCGCCCTGGCGGTGCCGGCGCTCGCGGTCGGCACCTACCTGATGATCGGCGAGCCCGCCGCGCTCGATCCGAAGAACGTCGCAGGCCAGCAGGGCTTCACCCAGGAGCAGGTCATCGAGATGATAGGCAGCCTGGAGAAGCACCTCGCCGCGAACCCCGACAATGCGGAGGGCTGGGCGATGCTGGCGCGCACCTACATGGTGCTGCAGGATTACCCAAAGGCGGTCGGCGCCTACGAGCGCCTCGACAAGCTGGTGCCGAACAACGCCGACGTGCTCGCCGACTGGGCCGACGTGGTCGCCGCGCAGACCGGCAAGGTCGGGAGCGATGCCGAGGCGCTGGTGCTGCGTGCGCTCGAGGCGGAACCGAAGCATCCCAAGGCGCTGGCGCTGGCTGGCACCGCCGCCTACCAGCGCGACGACTTCGCCGCCGCCGCTGGCTACTGGGAGCGCATCCTCGTC
>JBEOKH010000341.1:0-5472 GCA_040275625.1 Thauera sp.
AGCGCACCACGTCTTCGCGCAGGCAGCCATAGTTGTAGCAGATGTTCACCCGCGCCTCGCCGCGCGCGCCCTCTGCAGGCAGCGCGTGCGCCAGCGCCGGCAGCGCCAAGGGCAGGAGCAGCAGCGCACGCCGCATCGACAGGGTCAGCAGTGATGCACCAGCGACAAGGGATGCCGCTGCCCCGCGATCCAGTCCTCGATGCACTGCAGGATCAATGGGCTGCGATGACGTGCGGCGGTGGCGCGCACTTCTTCGAGCGTCATCCACAGTGCACGCGCGATTCCCTCATCGAGCCGGCGGCCGACGTCCTCGCCCGACAGGCGACCGCCGTAGGCGAAGCGCAGATAGGTAATGTCGCCTTGCGGCCGCGTCCACTGGTAGATGCCGACGAGGAATTCAGGCACGAAATGGTGCGCGGTCTCCTCCAGCGCCTCGCGCACGGTGGCCTCGAGCAGGGACTCGCCCTCCTCGAGATGGCCCGCGGGCTGGTTGAAGCACAGCCCCTCGGGCGTTTCCTCCTCGACGAGCAGGAAACGCCCGTCGCGCTCAATGACGGCGGCGACGGTGACGTTGGGTTTCCAGGGACGATCCTTCACTGCAGCACTCCAGGCGCCTGCGACCGCGCGCATTCTACCCCGCGACGCCATTCCTGTAGGAGCGGCGGAAACCGCGAACACGGCGCTCGATCCACCGTGCGGCCAATTCCGTGCGCCAGAGTTCGCGCCTTCCGGCACGCCTGCATGAACCACCGGGTCTCCGTAACCGCGCGGCAGGCGCAGCGCAAACCGCAAGTCCTTGCCTCGGCCAGCCGCACAGAGCCCACGCCAGCACGCCGTTGACCCGATCGCCCGGCCCGGGGCGCGCGCTGAACGCATCGCCGGGGCTGCTTTACGCTAGAATCCGGGAGCTTTGCGCCGGCCGCCCGATCGCCGGGGCACTACGAACACCCATCCAGCGAACATTTTTCAAGGCGGAGATCTTCATCATGTCCATGGCTGACCGCGACGGTTTCATCTGGCAGGACGGCAAGCTCGTTCCGTGGCGCGAGGCGACCACGCACGTGCTCACCCACTCGCTGCACTACGGCCTGGCCGTCTTCGAGGGCGTCCGGGCCTACAACACCGTCAGCGGCACCGCGATCTTCCGCCTCGCCGAGCACACCCAGCGCCTGATCAACTCCGCCAAGATCTACATGATGGACATCCCTTACGCCAAGGATGAACTCATGGAGGCCCAGAGGGAGGTCGTGCGCGCCAACAAGCTCGAGTCCTGCTACCTGCGCCCGATCGCGTTCTACGGCTCGGAAAAGATGGGCATCTCCACCGTGGGGGCCACCGTGCATGTGGCGATCGCGGCCTGGCCGTGGGGCGCCTATCTGGGCGAGGAAGGCCTGCAGAAGGGCATCCGCGTGAAGACCTCGTCCTACACCCGCCACCACGTCAATTCGACGATGCCGCGCGCCAAACTGTCCGGCACCTACCCGAACTCGATCCTCGCCAACCTCGAAGTCACCCGCATGGGCTACGACGAGGCGCTGCTGCTCGACAACCAGGGCTTCGTCGCCGAAGGCGCGGGCGAGAACCTCTTCATCGTCAAGGACGGGCGCATCTACGAACCCGAGATCGCCTCGGCGCTGACCGGCATCACCCGCGACTCGATCCACGTCATCGCGCGCGAACTCGGCTACGAGGTCGGCACCAAGCGCCTGACCCGCGACGACATCTATCTCGCCGACGAAGCCTTCTTCACCGGCACCGCCGCCGAAGTCACCCCGATCCGCGAGCTCGACGACCGCAAGATCGGCGAAGGCAAGCGCGGCCCGGTCACCGAAAAGGTCCAGGCCCGCTTCTTCGACATCGTGAACGGCCGTGCGCCCGAATACGCGCACTGGCTCGCCCACGTCTGATTCCCACGCTCCGAGGATTGCGACATGGTTGAAACCACCGACAAGCCCCACGCCATCGTCCTGGCCGCCAAGGATCTGCCGCTGCACTGCCCGCCGCCGGGCGCGCCGCTGTGGGCCCGGCACCCGCGCGTCTTCCTGGATGTCCTGAAGACCGGCGAGGCGGTGTGCCCCTACTGCAGCGCGCACTATGTGTTCGCCGGCGAACGCCCGAAGGGTCACCACTGACCCCTGCCGCATTCCCGACGTCACGCGTGCACGGGGGCCTGGGCCCCCGTCGCGTTTTTCCGCCCCCCCTAGCAGCCCCCACCCGTGAGCAGACCGATCTTCACCACCGCACTCGAAGCCGAAGCGGCTTTCTACCGAGCCCTCGCCGAAGGCGACTTCGAAGCCCTGATGGCCGTCTGGTCAGAAGAGGATGAAGTCGTCTGCATCCCGCCGGGCGGCCCGCGCATCGTCGGCCTCGCCGCGGTGCGCGAGACCTGGCGTCACATCCTCGCCAACGGCAGCCGGGTCCGCGTCGAGGTCGGCCAGGCGGTAACGAGCGCAGGCGCGATGATGGCGATGCACTGCGTCATCGAGCGCGTGGGGGCGGACGGCCCGGGCCAGCGCAGCGCGACACTCGCCGCCACCAACGTGTACGTGCGCGGCGCCGATGGCTGGCGGATGGTGCTCCACCACGCATCGCCCGTTCCCGAACTGTCGGACTTCGGCGAGCAGGCACCACGCGTCGTGCATTGAGCGAGGCCGCCTACCGCGCCCCGTGGTGGCTCCCCGGGGGCCACCTGCAGACGATCTGGCCGCTGGCCAGCAAGGCCCGCCTGCCCGCCTACCGGCGGGAATGCTGGGAGACGCCCGACGGCGACTTCATCGAACTCGACTGGCTGGCGCTGCCCGAGCGAACGGCCGCGACATCGTCGCCCGCCCGCGCGCCGCTCCTCGTGCTGTTCCACGGGCTGGAGGGCAGCAGCCGCTCGCACTATTCGCGCAGCCTCATGCAGGCCGCGGGCGCCCTTGGCTGGCGTGGCGTGGTACCGCACTTTCGCGGCTGTGGCGGCACGCCCAACCGGCTGGCGCGCGCCTACCATTCCGGCGACAGCGAAGAGCTCGACTGGATCCTGCGCCGGCTGCAGCAGCGTGCGGCGGATGCGCCGGTGTACGCCACCGGGGTGTCGCTCGGCGGCAATGCGCTGCTCAAATGGCTGGGCGAACGCGGCACGGCGGCGCGCGGAGTTGTGAACGCCGCCGCGGCGCTGTGCGCGCCGCTCGACCTCACGGTCTCGGGCTGCGCGCTCGGAAAGGGCTTCAATCGCATCTATAGCAGCCACTTCCTGACCACCCTGCGCCGCAAGGCGCTGGCCAAGTGCGAACGCCACCCCGGACATTTCGACGCCGGCCGCATCGCGCGTGCGCGCTCACTGGCCGAATTCGACGACGCCTACACGGCGCCCGCCCACGGCTTCGCCGGAGTGGAGGACTACTGGCGGCGCGCCTCGGCCCGGCCGTGGCTGGACCGCATCGAGGTCCCGACCCTGGTACTCAACGCCGCGAACGATCCCTTTGTCCCGGTCGCGGCATGGCCCGATCCGCGGGCACTTGCGCAGGCCGTGCGCTTCGAGTGCCCTGGCGAGGGCGGCCACGTCGGGTTCCTCGGCGGCGCCTGGCCGGGCGATCAGGGGTGGCTCGCCGCGAGGGTTCTGGCGCATTTCGTCGCGCTCACCCCGCGTATCGACGCGGCGCTCTAGCGTATCGGCGCGGTGGTTCCGGAGTCGCCGTAAACCTCGGCCTCGGCGAGGTTCGAGCCGTGCGCGTCCTTGGCCGACAGCAGCGGCGCCCCGTCCAGCGGCCAGTCGATACCGACCTGAGGATCGTTCCAGGCAATGCAGCGCTCATGCGCGGGCGCGTAGTAGTCGGTTGTCTTGTAGAGAAAGTCCGCCGATTCGCTCAGCACCAGGAAGCCATGCGCGAAACCGGGCGGAATCCACAACTGGCGGTGATCGTGCTCGCCCAGCTCGACCCCGGCCCACTGCCCGAAGCGCGGCGAACTGCGGCGCACATCCACCGCGACGTCGAACACCCGCCCGCGCACCACACGCACCAGCTTGCCCTGCGGCTGAAGCAGTTGATAGTGCAGGCCGCGCAGCACACCGCGCGCCGAGCGTGAGTGGTTGTCCTGAACGAAGTCGACTTCAAGGCCAGTCAGTTCGCGGAAAGTCCGCGCGTTCCAGCTCTCGAGGAAGAAGCCGCGCGCGTCGCCGAACACCTTCGGCTCGAGCAGCAGCACCTCGGGCAGCGCAGTGGGGATGGCCTTCATCAGAACACCCGCTCCTCGAGCAGACGCAGCAGGTACTGGCCATAGCCGCTCTTGGCCAGCGGCTGCGCGAGCGCACGCAACTGCGTGTCGTCGATCCATCCTGCACGCCACGCGATCTCCTCGGGGCAGGCGATCTTCAGGCCCTGCCGCTTCTCGATGGTCTGGATGAACATGCCGGCTTCGAGCAGGCTCTCGTGGGTGCCGGTATCGAGCCAGGCATGGCCGCGGCCCATGACCTGCACATCGAGCGCACCGCGCTCGAGGTAGAGGCGATTGAGGTCGGTGATCTCGAGCTCGCCGCGCGCGCTCGGCGTGAGGCCGCGCGCGAACTCGACCGCGCGCTCGTCGTAGAAATACAGCCCGGTCACCGCGTAACGACTCTTGGGTCGGAGCGGCTTCTCCTCCAGGCTCACCGCGTGCCCGGAGGCGTCGAATTCGACCACGCCGTAGCGCTCCGGATCCTGCACCGGGTAGGCGAACACCGTCGCGCCCGCGGTACGCGCCGAGGCCGTGCGCAACTCGGTGGCGAGGTCGTGACCGTAGAAGAGGTTGTCGCCGAGCACCAGCGCGGAGGGCGCCCCGGCGAGGAACTCCTCGCCGATCAGGAAGGCCTGCGCGAGGCCGTCCGGACTCGGCTGCACCGCGTACTGCAGGCGGATGCCCCAGCGGCTGCCGTCGCCGAGCAACTGCGCAAAGCGCGGCGTGTCCTGCGGCGTGGAGATCACCAGGATGTCACGGATGCCCGCCAGCAACAGCGTGGCGAGCGGGTAATAGACCATCGGCTTGTCGTACACCGGCAGCAGTTGCTTGGAGACCGCCAGGGTCGCCGGATGCAGCCGGGTGCCGGAACCGCCGGCGAGGATGATGCCCTTGCGTCGAGTCATGACGTTGATGTGCTCCGGTAAGAGGACCAAGGCCTTTCGGCCAGACATTAGCCGGTATTGTAAGGCCGGCGAGGAAAGGACCCATGCACAGCCCTGCGTCGCAGCATAAAATCCGCCGCTGACGCCCCCTGGTCGCAGCCAAAGCGTGACGGGCCCACGCCGCCGGCGCAAGCCGGTACATCGCTACCCATTCAATCCGGACCTCCTCATGCGCCATACCCTCCCCGCCCCCGAAATCTTCAAGGCCTACGACATCCGCGGCATCGTCGACACCGTGCTCACTGGCGATGCCGTGCGCGCGATCGGCCACGCCCTCGGCGCCGAGGCGGTGGTGCGCGGGCAGCAGGCGATCGCGGTCGGGCGCGACGGC
>JBEOKH010000342.1:0-4145 GCA_040275625.1 Thauera sp.
CTCCCGCTGCGAGCCAGTGAGGGCCGACCCATGCGCGCACTGATCTGGCTGATCGGCATTTTTGGCCTCGCCGTCGGCGTGGCGATGTTGGCCGGTGTCAACGACGGCTATGTGCTCGTCGTGCTGTCGCCGTGGCGGGCGCAGATTTCTCTGAATCTCTTCATCGTGGTGCTGGTCGTCGGCGTGGCCCTGATCCATTTCCTGCTGCGCGTGGCCACGCGCACCCTGCAACTGCCGTCGCGGGTGGCGAACTGGCGCGAGCGCCGCCGCCGCGAGAAGGCCGACCGCGCCATGCACGGGTCGGTCACCGCACTGTTCGAGGGCCGCTTCTCCGAGGCGCTCAAGTCGGCCTCGACCGCGTATTCGGCGAGCGATGGTTCGTCGATGGCCGCTCTCGTCGCCGCGCGCGCTGCGCACGGCCTGCAGGATGAGACGCGCTATCGGGAGTGGCTCGACCACGCCGCGGAGCAGGGGAAGGACAGCGAGGTCGCACGCTTGATGACCGAGGCGGAACTGGCGATCGAGAGTCGTCAGTTCGAGCTCGCGGCCGCGCGTCTTGCCCAATTGCGCGAGGGCGGGCATCGCCACATCGCGATGCTGCGTCTTGAGAGCAAGGTCGCATTCGAGCTCGGGCGCTGGGAGGAGCTGCTGCATAACGTCCGTCAATTGCGCAAGCACAAGGCGCTGAGCGCTGAGCAGGCCGCGCCCGCGCTGCGCCGCGCCCACGCCGAGCGCATGAAACAGCTCGTCGGCGATCCGTCAGCGCTGCTCTCCTACTGGCAGGAGATCCCGTCTGAGGAGTTGAACGACCGCGGCATGGTCAGGGACGTGCTGCCGCTGATGGCTCGCGCCGGGCAGGCGATGCACGTTCGCGCACAGGCCGAGCAACTCCTCGACGAGCAGTGGGACAGCGATCTGGCCCGTCTGTACGCCTACTGTTCGAGCACGGTGGACGACGCCAACGCCTGCCTGCACAAGGCCGAGGCCTGGCTCGAGAAGCAGCCGCGCGACGCCGGGCTGTTGTTCGCGCTGGGCCAGTTGTGTCGGCGCACCGAGCTGTGGGGCAAGGCGCAGAGCTATCTTGAGGCCTCGCTGAGCCTGGATCCGCAGGTTGGCACGCACCTCGCACTCGCCCACCTGTTCGAGACCCTCGAACGCCGCGAAGAGGCACAGCGTCACTACCGCGCTGCGGCCGAAAAGGTCGCTGGAGGCGCCTTGGTCTGAGCGCCCTGGCCGCCCAGCCAGGGGCCCGCAAACGAAAAGGCCGCCGGTTTCCCCGGCGGCCTTTTCACATTCGACTCCTGAAGCCTTACGCCCGACGTTTCACAGCGCGCAAGTCTGCCTCATGCCCAGTCGCGTGCGACCAGGAACTCGTCGTACAGTCGCGCTTCCGCCGAACCCGGCTCGGGGCGCCAGTCATAGCGCCATTTCACCACCGGGGGCATCGACATCAGGATGGACTCGGTTCGCCCACCCGACTGCAGGCCGAACAGCGTGCCGCGGTCGAAGACGAGGTTGAACTCGACGTAGCGGCCGCGCCGGTAGGCCTGGAAATCGCGCTCGTGCTCGCCGTAGTCAAGGTCCTTGCGGCGCTCGATGATGGGCAGGTAGGCGTCGACGAAGGATTCGCCGACCGAGCGGGTGAGGCCGAAGGCGGTGTCGAAATCGGTCTTGCCGTCGGCGCCGAGGTCGTCGAAGAACAGCCCGCCCACGCCGCGCGGTTCATTGCGGTGCTTGAGGAAGAAGTAGCGGTCGCACCAGTTCTTCAGGCGGGCGTATTCCGCTTCGCCACCGTAAGGCAGTACCGCGTTGCGGCAGGTGCGGTGGAAGTGGCGGACGTCCTCCTCGATGGGGTAGTAGGGCGTGAGGTCCATGCCGCCGCCGAACCACCACACCGGCGCCATGCCGTCGGCGAGCGCGATGAAGCAGCGCACGTTCATGTGCACCGTCGGGCAGTGGGGATTGCGCGGGTGCAGCACCAGCGACACGCCCATGGCTTCGAAGCGGCGTCCGGCGAGTTCCGGGCGGTGCGCGGTGGCCGAGGCCGGCATGCCGTCGCCCGTCACGTGCGAAAAATTGACCCCGCCGCGCTCGAAGAAGTTGCCCTCCTCGATGACACGCGTGAGCCCACCGCCACCGCCGGGGCGATCCCAGCCGTCGCTGCGGAAGGGCTGGCCGTCGAAGGCTTCGAGGCGCTCGACGATGCCTTGCTGCAGCCCGGTGAACCAGGGCTTGACGGTGCGCGGATCCATTCAGGTCTTGCGTCCGATCGCGCGGTAGCCGATGTCGCGGCGGTACTGGCGGCCGTCGAAGAGGATGCCGTCGGCGACCTCGTAGGCGCGCTTCTGTGCGGTGCGCACGTTGTCGCCAAGCGCGGTCACGCACAGCACACGGCCGCCCGCGGTGACGATCTGACCGTCTTTTGACGCGGTGCCGGCGTGGAAGACGTGCACGTCGTCCTGCTCGACGGTCGGCAGCCCGGTGATGACGTCACCCTTGCGCGGGTTCTCGGGGTAGCCAGCCGCGGCCAGCACCACGCCGAGCGCGAAGCGGCGGTCCCACTCGGCCTCGGTCTGGTCGAGCTTGCCGGAGATGGCGGCCTCGATCAGGTCGGCGAGGTCGGTCTTGAGACGCATCATGATCGGCTGGGTCTCGGGGTCGCCCATGCGGCAGTTGAACTCGACCACGCGCGGCTTGCCGTCGCCGTCGATCATCAGGCCAGCGTACAGGAAGCCGGTGTAGGGCAGACCTTCGGCAGCCATGCCGGCGAGCGTCGGGTTGATCACCTCGCGCATCACGCGTGCATGCACGTCGGGGGTGACCACCGGGGCGGGCGAGTAGGCGCCCATGCCGCCGGTGTTGGGGCCCTGGTCGCCATCCTGCAGGCGCTTGTGGTCCTGACTGGTGGCGAGCGCGAGCGCGTTACGGCCGTCGGCCATGACGATGAAGCTGGCTTCCTCGCCTTCCATGAACTCCTCGATGACCACGCGCGCGCCGGCATCCCCCATGCGGTTGTCGAGCAGCATCATGTCGATCGCGGCGTGCGCCTCGGCAGCCGTCATCGCCACCACGACGCCCTTGCCGGCGGCCAGGCCGTCGGCCTTGATCACGATAGGCGCGCCCTCGGCGTCGATGTAGGCGTGCGCCTCTGCCGCATCGGAGAATGTGCGGTACTTCGCGGTCGGGATGTTATGGCGGAGAAGGAACTGCTTGGCGAAGTCCTTCGAGCTCTCAAGCTGGGCGGCGGCCTTGGTCGGCCCGAAGATCGGCAGCCCGGCGGCGCGGAAGGCATCGACCACGCCGGCGGCGAGCGGCGCCTCGGGACCGACCACGGTGAAGGCGACGTGCTCGCGTTTCGCGAGTTCGACCAGCACCGGGATGTCGGTGATCGGGGCGTTCTGCAGCAGCTTCTCGGCAGCGGTGCCGGGGTTGCCCGGCGCCACCAGCACGCGGGTGACCTTGGGCGACTGGGCGAGTTTCCAGGCCAGCGCGTGTTCGCGGCCGCCGGAACCGATGACGAGGACTTTCATGTGCTGCTCCGAATCTCTGCTGGGGTGGTCGTGCTTAGTGGCGGAAATGCCGGAAGCCGGTGAACACCATGGCGATGTTGTGCTCGTTGGCCGCCGCGATCACCTCTTCGTCGCGCATCGAGCCGCCAGGCTGGATCACCGCGGTGGCGCCGGCCTGGGCGAGCACGTCGAGGCCGTCGCGGAAGGGGAAGAAGGCGTCCGAAGCGACCACGCAGCCGGCGATCGAGAGGCCGGCGTTCTCGGCCTTGATCTTTGCGATCCGCGCCGAGTCGACCCGGCTCATCTGGCCGGCGCCGACGCCGACGGTCATGCCGTCCTTGCAATACACGATGGCGTTCGACTTGACGTACTTGGCCACGCGCCAGGCGAACAGCATGTCGCGCAGCTCGGTGTCGGAAGGCGCACGCTGGGTCACCACCTTGAGATCGGCGATCTGGATGCGCGCTTCATCGGCGCTCTGCACCAGCAGGCCGCCGCCCACGCGCTTGTAGTCGAAGGCGCCGGCGGGCTGGCCGAGCGGGCAGGTGAGCACGCGCACGTTCTTCTTGCTGGCGAGCAGCTCGAGCGCGTCGGCGGTGTAGGAGGGCGCGATCAGCACCTCTAGGAACTGCGCCG
>JBEOKH010000343.1:0-8735 GCA_040275625.1 Thauera sp.
TCCACGGAATGGCGAACGCAGGCAGGCCCTGCGGCAGCGCGCCGAGCACCGCGACCCCCGCGTTCTCGCCAAGGTCCAGCGCGCCGACGACGAGCGTCGCGGCAATGACGGCGACGAGGATGCCGGGTATGCGCTTGTGGCCCTTCAGCAGCAGGATGATGACCAGCGTGCCCGCGCCGAGGAGGAAGGTGGTCCAGTTGCTCCGACCCTCGCCAATCGCCACGCCGATCGCCCACAGATCCCGCAGCGGCCCGCCACCGTCGATGGAAAAGCCGAACAGTTTGGGGAACTGGCTGATCAGCACCGTCAGCGCGATGCCGTTCATGTAGCCATAGCGGATCGGCTTGGACAGCAGTTCGGTGACGAAGCCCAGGCGCAGCAGCCCGAACAGGATGCAGGCCAGACCGGACACCACCGCCATCGCGCCGGCGAGCGCGACCGCGCGCATCGGGTCGCCGCCGGACTGCTGCAGCACGACCGCGAGGATCAATGCTGCCAGCGCACTGTCGGGGCCCAGCACCAGGATTCGGCTGGGGCCGAACAGCGCGTACGCGAGCAGGGGGACGAGCGTGGCGTAGAGACCATAGATCCCCGGCACACCCGACGCGACGGCATAGGCGATGCCGACCGGCACCAGCATCGCTGCCAGCACGAGGCCGGCGACGAGGTCATGGCGCAACCAGGCGGTCGGGTAGCTGCGCAGGGTCTGCAGGCCCGGCATCCAGCGTATCCAGCCGGCCTGGTCGGAGGACCGGGGCGGACGGGCGACGCGGCCGGGTTCGGGGCCGGTTTGCGGAATGTCGGCGGAGTTCATGGGCTTGGGACCGATCGTGTCAAGTATGGGAAGCGTCGACACCCGTTTTACGGCCGATTCAGCGCCGCCTGACCAATCAGTCGAGCAGCGCTTTCAGTGTAGCTGATCGACGGGATCGATGCGATTGCTGTCGAATAGCGTCACCCCGGTCTCGACCGCCTGAACGCAGCGCTGCGACTGCCGTATGCAGGTGATCAGGGGCAGGTCGAACTGCTGCAGGTACGCCACGAGCTGGCGGGATGGGTTCGTGCGCGGATCGACCCGCATGCCGACGATCGCGATGTCCACCCTGTCCTTGCGCACCGCCTTCGTTTCAGCGAGCTCTTCGAACAAGTCGCGGCTGGCGAGCATATCGAAGCGCGACGGCGAAACAGGCACCACGATCTTGTCCATCTCGCTCAAGACCAGCTTCAGGCGCTTGCCATGCAGGCCCGCCGGCGTGTCGAGGATCGCCACAGTGCAGTCCTTCGGTGGCGCGTCGAACTCGTCGCCCGAGATGTCCCAGTGACGAATGGGCGCCAGGTTACGCGGCCGTCCGGCCAGCGTCGACTTGCCGCTGCCCCCTTTCGGATTGGCCACCATGATCCTGCGCATTTCGATTGCTCTCGGAACGCCAAAGTTATAAATTGTTTATACCGTTTATTCCTTTTCAAACCTGCTCGGGAGAGCGATGTGAACGAAGAGATCCAGGCAACGCCCAAGACGGACGAGGCACCCGTGACGGCGACCCCCGCCCCTGCGGCGCCCCCCCCGCAGACCGAAGCGCAGGTGCAGGCCGCCCCGAAGAGCCCCGGGAAGCCTGCTCCGAAGGCGAAGCCGAAAAAAGCGCCGACTGCCGCTGCAGGCGCAACCCCCGCGGCCGAGAAGCCCGCTTCCAGCGGGAAGGCGGCAGCGGTTCAGCCCCCCGCCCCTGCAGAGCCGCCCAAGGCCACCAAGGTCAAAAGGCACGCTCCCGCCAAGCCGAAGCTGATTCGTGACAGTTTCACCCTGCCCGAAAACGACTACGCCCTGTTTGCCAGCTTGAAACAGCGCGCACTCGAGGGCGGTGCGGAGGCCAAGAAGAGCGAGCTGCTGCGAGCCGGGCTGGCCATGCTGGCGCGCGCCGATGACGCGGAATTCCTCAAGGCGGTTGGCTTGGTCGAACGCATCAAGACCGGGCGGCCTAAGAAGTAATCCGCCCGGCCCGCCAATCCTCGCCTGCATTGCGGGCGGGGGTCCTGACCCGAACTTCAATGGGGCCTTGGCTCCGGCGTCGCCCGGGTTTGCACCACGGCATCACCACCCTGAGTTGTGTCGTCCCGCCACGCGCCACACGCTACAAACAGGTCGAACAGATCGGTGTCGATCACCTGCCGGGCGCACAGGGTGCGCATGATGGCGAGGGCCTCGCTCACGCGGTGCGCGCGCTTGTAAGGACGATCGCGTTCCGCCAGCGCCTCGAAGATGTCCGCGATCGCGGTGATGTGCGCATTGACGCTCAGCGCCACTGCGCCCAGACCGCGCGGAGAGCCTTTTCCATCCATCGTCTCGTGGTGCCCGCCCGCGATCTCCGCAACGCCCACGAGGTCGGGCGGAAACAGCAGGCGCTCGCGCATCAGGATGGTCTCGACGATGTGCTCGTTGATCTTGACAGTAGGCCAGTCTCCATCGCCGTACTGCAGTCCGGTGTGCGGGGCGGGCAGGCCACGCGATCGGCTGCAGGGCTGGCGCGTCACGAATCAGTCATCAGCGCGGCGCATCATTGTTTCAAGCAAATGAAAGCCCGTTCCGAAAGGCGCTCTCGTTGAGGATCCTGCCATGCTTGACGACCCGCTCAGACCTGCAGCAGCGGATGAATCCGCGCAGATTGCGCCCCCCAGCGCCCCTCACGAGGGCAAGCAGACCCAAAGCGAATGGGATCAGGCCGCGTGCCTGGCGCTCATCGACGAGCTGTGGGCGTTGCGGCAAGAACTGCTTGAGTTCGAAGGAAAGCTCGGTGAGCCGTCCGAGGATCT
Source organism: Thauera sp. (assembly GCA_040275625.1). Lineage (GTDB taxonomy): Bacteria > Pseudomonadota > Gammaproteobacteria > Burkholderiales > Rhodocyclaceae > Thauera. Next base: position 2,809 of record JBEOKH010000343.1, read on the forward strand.
CAAAGCGAGCGCCCGCAACCTGGCCCACTACATCGCCCTGCGACGCAAGGATCGAAGGCATCTGCAACTGAAGCTCGCAAGCCTTGGGCTGTCCTCGCTCGGGCACGCGGAATCCCACGTGCTGGCGAACGTCGACAAGGTGCTCGGGATCTTGCACCGACTCACCCATCAAGCCTGGTCCGACCGCTCGGACGACGAGCCCGTCGGCATCAACAGCAGTCGCCGACTGCTTGAACAACACAGCGTGGACTTGCTGGGCCCCCAGCCCGGCGACCGGGCGGTCCGGATCATGGTCACCCTGCCCCCGGAAGCCGCGAGCGACTTCGACGTCGTTGAGCAACTCGTCGTATCCGGGATGAACATCGCCCGTATCAACTGCGCGCATGATGACGCGGACAAATGGCGATCGATGGCCGAGCACGTGCGGAATGCCGCGCGGGCACGCAGCGTCGATGTTCGAATCCTGATGGATCTGGGTGGGCCCAAACTTCGCACCGGAGAGATCGCTGCGGGTCCGAAGGTCCTGAAGCTGCAGCCTCACCGCGACGCCTTCGGGGTCGTGGTCGCGCCGGCGCGCGTCCGACTCCATCCGATTGCCCCCAATGCCCCCGGGGACGAGATCCCCGCAATCGCTGTCGATCCGGAATGGTTTCTCCATCTGCGCCAAGGAGACCTCCTGACCCTGACCGACGCGAGGGGCTCCGATCGGGTGCTGACTGTCACCGATGTCGCCGTCGCAAGCGTCATCGCAGAGACAGACCGTACCACCTACATCGTGCCCGGAATCGACCTGCGCCGTGAGCGCAAGGGGACGGGCGCGCGTCGCGGTGAAATCAGGGGCGTACCGGAGACGCCAGGCAGCCTGGTGTTGCGGACAGGCGATCTGCTCCGCATAACCGCGTCGGGCATCGCACAACCCTTCGGCGCGGACAACCGCTCGGATCCGCGCCATGTGCCGTCCATCGCCTGCACGCTCCCCGAGGTGTTCGGCCAGGTGCGGGCGGGCGAACGGATCTTTTTCGACGATGGCCATATCGGTGGTGTCATCCGCGAGGCGAGCACCGGTGGGCTGACCGTTCAGATCGTCAGCGCAAACCTCAAAGGCAGCCGCCTTGCGGGCGACCAGGGCATCAATCTGCCGGACAGCAAACTCGAGTTGCCGGCGCTGACCTGCAAGGACATCGAGGACCTCGAGGCCGTCGCGCGCCATGCCGATCTGGTCGGACTCTCGTTTGTACTGCGCCCCCGGGATGTCGAGGCCTTGCGCACGCAACTGAAAGCGCTGAAGGCGGACCACCTCGGGATCGTGCTGAAGATCGAGACGCGGCGGGCTTTCGAACGCCTGCCGGAACTGATGCTGGCGGCCATGCACTGCCGCAGTGCCGGGGTGATGATCGCGCGCGGCGATCTGGCCGTCGAGTGCGGCTACGAGCGTCTTGCCGAGGTGCAGGAAGAAATCCTGTGGGCCGCCGAGGCCGCCCACATGCCGGTGATCTGGGCAACTCAGGTACTGGAAACCCTCGCCAAGACCGGGCAGCCATCGCGCGCCGAAATCACGGATGCCGCCATGGGTGAGCGGGCGGAATGCGTCATGCTGAACAAAGGGCCGCACATCATCGAGGCCATTCGCACGCTCGACGACATCCTGAGGCGAATGCAAGCCCACCAGTCGAAGAAGCGCGCCCTGCTGAGAGCGCTCAGCGCATGGTCGCCTAATCGTTGAGTTCAGTATCGCTTTAGTCAGTTGCCGGGGCATCCGCATCGGCTTCGCGTCTGGCCTGCCCCTGGCCCTGGCCCTGGCCCTGGCCCTGGCCCTGGCCCTGGCCCGCATCGTTTCACACCCTTCGTCGCACGCTGCCGTGCTGAACGCCGCAGCCCTCTCCACCTACACGCTCGTCGACGGCAAGGGTGCGCGTCTCGCCGGCAATCCGCTGGCCTGTGTGTTCTGCCTCGCCTGCTCGAACCGATCGGGGTCCTGCTCGTCGGCTTGCAGCGCCCCCGGCGCGCTGTGGTTCAAGGAGGGCACCTGCTGCGTGGCATGGTCGCGGGCACCATCGTCATGGCCGGGTGTGTCTTCTTCGCAACTGGCAGTCGGGATGATCGGCCTATCAGCCGTCAGAGTGCTGCAATAAAATCGCCATATTTATATTATATAAACGCTTTATATTGTTGACCGTCGGCAGCCCCCACTTCCCAACAACGATCCCCTCGCGAACATGGCCAAGGAACGTCTCTCCTCCACTCCTCCCCCGGGTGCCTGGGCAGTCATTCATTGCACGAAGACGGACACGTATCTCCTGGGCAAGCGCTCACACGCCGTCAATAACGGTGGCGCGTGGAACCTGTTCGGGGGCCGGGTCGACCGTGGCGAGGCGCCCGCCCGAGCCCTGACGCGAGAACTCGCCGAGGAGGCCGGACTGCGGATCAAGCCGAAAGCCCTGAGGCGGATCTCGACCATCCGCTACCGCGATGCCGACGACCGCGAACTGCATTATTTCCTGCTCGAAGTCGAGCGCGAACTCGCCCCCCGCCTTAACCGCGAACACTCGCGCTACGGCTGGTTCAAACGCCGCCAGTTACCCTCCAGGTTCAACCTCCCGACCAACGTCGCCATCAAGCACGGGCTGCTCAAGAAGGGCCGGTCCTGAGGCCCGGCCGCGACTCGAGGTTCGTGCTGGCAATGATCGCGCGGAGTCCCGCCGTTGCAAAAGGCCGAGCCCTCGCCTAGCGGAACCAGGCCGGCACGATCATCTCGCGCGGAACCGGATGGCGGGTGTAATCGGGGTGACGCACGCGCGCTGGCAATTCAACCATCGAGCGCTGAACTTCGGTGTAGGGCATCTCGCCCAGCAGGTGGTGGATGCAGTTCAGGCGCGCGGCCTTCTTATCATCAGCCTCGACGATCCACCACGGCGCCTCCGGAATGTGCGTGCGCTCGAGCATGGTTTCCTTCGCAACCGTGTAGCTCTCCCAGCGCGCCCGCGACTCGAGATCCATCGGACTCAGCTTCCACTGCTTGAGCGGATCGTGGATGCGCGACAGGAAGCGGAAATGCTGCTCCTCGTCGGTGATCGAGAACCAGTATTTGATGAGCTGGATCCCGGAGCGGACCAGCATGCGCTCGAACTCGGGGACCGAGCGAAAGAACTCCTCGTACTCGTCGTCCGTGCAGAACCCCATCACGCGCTCGACCCCGGCGCGGTTGTACCAGCTGCGATCGAACAGCACCATCTCGCCCGCTGCGGGGAGATGCGGCACGTAGCGCTGGAAATACCACTGCGTGCGCTCGCGGTCGTTGGGCGCCGGGAGCGCGACGACCCGGCAGACGCGCGGATTGAGGCGCTGGGTGATGCGCTTGATGACCCCGCCCTTGCCCGCCGCGTCGCGCCCTTCGAAGAGGATCACCACCCGATGCCTGGTGGTGGCCACCCAGTCCTGCAACTTCACCAGCTCGCCCTGCAGGCGCAGCAGCTCGGTGAAGTATCTACGTCGTTTTGAGCGCTCGTCCGCCGTCGGGGGCTGCGATGCCCCTTCGCCAAGCTCATCGAAGCGCTGGTCATCGAGCTCGAGCTCGAGCTCCTCATCGTAGCTGTCCAGCAGTTCACGTTCGATCCGGCGGTGAAGATCGCCAATATCCTGCTTGTGCATAGGGTCCTCCGTACCAGATCGACGAATGCGTTTCGTTGCGCTCATCGTCTTACAGATTGATGACGGCTCCGTGACGTTGCCCACGCGCACGCTTCACAGCCTTGAAACGCATCGCAGCAACACTACAAGGCTGAGGAGCAGCCCCTACTCCTCCTTGTCATCAGAGGAGTCTGAATGCCTGTGCTCGGTGGATACGAACATTGCGGCGCGATCGAGCAGTATCGCGCCGCCACGCAACGGCTCTCGAAGCTTGCCGGGGTCACGCAGCCATCGTTTCGTTGTCGAAAGTGCGGGAAGAGCCAGGTCGTCAACGGCCGGCGGCAGGTCGTACGCGGGACATCGAGATATGGATACCATTGCGCCCGTTGCGTGGATTCGCTTCAAAATTGAAAAACAGCGCGCGCGAACGCAGGAACCGTCCATCGGATAATGCGAGCTGTCAGCCCCCTGCCGCCAACGAGAAGATGCTGGGCGCTGTCGACCCGGCACGCCCACTAGCACGTTGTGACGGCTGCGCCTATTTCCGGGCCGGATACGAGCTGACGGGAACATGCCACCGGTATCCACCCGCCTTCGCCGGCGATCAGTCGCCACGCGAAGACCATCACTGGCGATTTCCCTGCGTGATGAGTAAAGCGTGGTGCGGCGAATTTGCACCGCGTCGCGTCCCCGAGCCGAGATGAATCGGTGCTTGGACTGAACCGCGATTGAGCGGACCGTCCCCGCTCACGTGTCGTGACGTGCCCCTCCACCACTTCGCCCGTGCAGCCGATGTGGCGCAGCGTCGACGAGATCTGCCCCCTCTCCGTGACTGCCTAAGGAATAGGCAAGCCGGGGAAAACCTATACCCGCGCGGGCTGCAAGCACTTATTCACAGGATATCCCCCATCCCATTCCCCAGTCTCTGGGGACAACCAGCCTTATCGATACCGACCGATCGGCCACCCTCCATGGGCCTGCATGGTGTTTGCCATCGCGCGGCGCTTCATCGGGTCGGCGCGTGAGTCCTGGTCTGCCCGCCCCTAAGGGCGGCACGCCCTGCAAACTGGCACCACCGTCAGCGCAGAAATGGCCCGATCGTTGCGTATTTTGTCCTTCGGGCCAATTTTCCGATGGCGCCACGATCGGCAGAATGCCGACACGAAATCACCGACGGCCCTGGAACTCGATCCCCGCCGCGCGAACATCCAACCCTCCCGCTGCGCCCGCTGCACCCGCCCCCAACCCCGCCCGAAGGAATGCCATGAACCTGCTCGCCCATCTCCGAAACCTGACCCTCGCCGCCGGCATCCTCTCGCTGGCCGCGTGCGCCGGTGCGCCGCGCGAAAATCTGACCGCCACCAGGGCGAACGACGCCACGCCGCCGGTGGTGCAGTTCCAGCAGGTCCGCAACGCGACCATCCGGCTTCAGTACGCCGGCACCACCTTCCTCATCGACCCCATGCTGGCGAAGAAGGCCACCTACCCCGGCTTCGAGGGCACCTACAACAGCGAGCTGCGCTACCCGCTCGTCGACTTGCCGATGCCGGTGAGCGAAGTGATTGCGGCCGATGCGGTGATCCTCACCCACCTGCACGCGGACCATTGGGACGACGCCGCCAAGGCGCAACTGCCCAAGGACATGCCGATCTTCGTGCAGAACGAGGACGACGCCCGCAGCGTCCGCGAGGACGGTTTTGCCGATGTACGCGTGCTGAACGAGGACACGGAATTCGAAGGCACCCGCCTCATCCGGACTGCCGGCCAGCACGGCAGTGATGCAATGATGCAGAGCCCGCTCGGCGCGCTCCTGGGCAAGGTCTCGGGCGTGGTCTTCCAGCGCCCGGGATACAAGCGCGTGTATGTGGTGGGCGACACGGTGTGGAACGCGCACGTCGAGTCCGCGCTGCAACGCCATCAGCCCGACGTGGTCGTGCTCAACGCCGGCTATGCCCGGGTGCTGGGTTTCGAAGGCTCGATCATCATGGGCAAGGAAGACGTCGAGCGCGCCTACCGTTTCGCCCCACAGGCCACCGTGATCGCCAGCCATCTGGAGGCGGTCAACCACGGCATGCTGACCCGTAAGGAACTGCGCGCCTTCATCGCAGAAAAAGGCCTCGACCCGGAACGTGCCCGCGTGCCTGAGGACGGCGAGCGTTACCATTTCTGATCGATCCTGTGCCCCGGACCACCGAGGCCCCGGCACAGGCGCCTCAAGCCCGGCGGTCGGATCCACACAGGAGAATCGAGCCCATGCCCACGCCCTCGGTTGCCGTGGTGGCGTACCCGAACGTCAGCCC
>JBEOKH010000344.1:0-3782 GCA_040275625.1 Thauera sp.
AGCTCGCCGCCTACCTGGCCGCGCCGCACCTGTGTTCGGGGCGGCTGGTCGAGGTCCTGCCCGAGCTGGCGCCCGAGCCGTGGAGCCTGTCGGTGTATCGCCCGCAGCGCGGCCCGGTGGCGGCGCGCATCCGGCTGGTGTTCGACCGGCTGGTGGAGTACTTCGGTGAGGGCGGGCGGTTGCCATAGGATGTGCGCCGGACAAGGTCCATGCGCAAACCCGGGCTATACTGCAGTCAGGTGTAATACAGGAGATTACTCATGGCTACGACCCCTGTTTCGGTTCGTCTTGATGAACCCCTCAAGGCACGCGTTCGCAGCCTGGCCGATCAGCGCCGTCGCCCGGTGCACTGGTTGATGCGCGAGGCTATCGAGCAGTACGTGACGCGTGAGGAGCAGCGCGAGGCCTTCCGTCAGGAAGCGCTCGACGCCTGGGAGAATTTTCAGAGCACTGGCCTGCATGTGACCGGTGCTGAGGCGGATGCCTGGCTTGCCGAACTCGAGGCCGGTAACGACGTCGAGCCACCCCGAGCGCATATCTGATGCCTCGCCTGATCTGGTCGGAGCCGGCGCTGGCCAATGTCCAGCGCTTGTATCGTTTTCTGATGATGAAGAACCCTGCGGCAGCCCAACGCGCGGTGAGGGTGATTCGTGAGGGCGTGAACATCCTGGCGGGTCATCCGCAGGTGGGGCGTGTGGTCGAGGATATGGAGGAAGCGTTCCGCGACTGGCCGATACAGTTCGGCGACACGGGTTATGTGGTTCGCTACCGGTTCGATGGCGACCAGGTCACGATCTTGACGGTCAGGCACCAAAGGGAAGCCGGGTTCAAGACGACGGGCTGACCCACAGCCGAAGGTGACGACCGACACCTTCACGGCTGCACACGTCGTCCGTCATGGGGCTCCTGCTTTCTGCGCTGCCCAGAGGTGTGCAGCGACCAGCGCGCGCCACGGCGAGAACGCGGCGAGCCAGGCGCGCGCATCGTTCTCGCTGAGCTTCGCTTGCACGCCGAGCAGCGCCTGCAGGCCCCGTCGCACGGCCGCATCGCCGTGCAGCGAACCGTCCATCCAGCCGAAGCCGCGCAGCAGGGTGTAATCGACCGTCCACGGACCGATGCCGCGGACGCTCAACAGCCGCTCGCGGATGTCGTCGACCGGAGGCGTCTGAAGCCACGCGTCGAGCGGCAGCCCGCCCTCCGCCACCAGGCGGGCGAGGGTGAGCAGGGTGCTCGCCTTGGCCGCGGAAAAGCCTGCCGCGCGCAGGTCGTCCACCGTCAGCGCGGCGACCCGGTCTGCGTCCGGATAGCACATGAGCCCGCACGGGTGGCGCACGCCCGCCGTCAGGATCAGCTTGCGCCGCAGCGAAACCGCCGCGCCCAGGCTGATCTGCTGCCCGGTCACTGCCCAGGTCAAGGCCTCGAACGGCGTCGCCGCAACCGCCACGCGCAAGCCCGCCTGGCGGGCGATGAGGGCGCCGACTTGCGGGTGATGACGATGCTGGCGTTCGAAGGCCTCGACGTCCTGGGTCAGGCCGAGCATGCGCTGCACCATGGCTTCGAGGCGCGCCGCGCATTCGGCGTCGGCAGCACCGTCGATCATCAATGCGGCTTCTGCTTGCTCCGGTTCGAAGTGCAGCGCCAGGCACGTTGGAAGGCCGTTCCACACCATGCCCTTGCGCAAGCCCGTGTCGCTCGCCGACTCGGCGACCGCATGCGGGTCGCGGCGGTGGAAGGCGAGGATGTCACCGGGTCGGTAGGCGTGAGGCAGCGGAACGGTGCAGGAAAGCATGGTGTCGATCGTGGTCTCCTTCGGGCCGCGAAGCGGCGCATGCCCCGCAGCGAAATTGAGCCTTTCAGAGGCGCCGTTCTTGATTGACTTTAGGGCTGGTCTATAAACAGGTCTATGCCAATCGGAGAACGTCATGAGCCTTGAAATCGCCTCGTACGAGGCCAGGACAAAACTGGCCGAGCTGCTCCGAGGCGTGCAGGCAGGCAAGCAAGCGCTACACGATCACCCTGCGTGGCGAGCCGGTTGCCGACCTGGTGCCGGCTGAAGGCAGCAAGCAAGCGGATGCCGCGGCGGCCGTCGACGCGATGCGCAAGTTCATGCGTGCCGCGCCGCGCGCCCACGGTATCGATCTCAAGTTGCTGATCGACGAGGGGCGGGCATGAGCTTCGTGCTCGGTAACTCTGTCGCGATGTGCTGGCTGCTGGCCGATCGCAAGCGCGCCGATGTGGCTTACGTCGAGACCGTGCTGAATGCGCGTCGCCGACGCCGCCCGACCGCCCAGCTCAGCCCGCCACCCTCGCCCGCGCCGCATGCAGCTTCCTGTAGCTGTCGATCAGCCGCTGGTGTCGATCCTGCCCTTCGAGCTTGATGCTCGTCGTCCAGCACCACCTCCCGCACCACGTTCAGGGCCTGATAGAACAGCACGCGCTCGACCGTGTTCTCGTCGAACTCGATGCCGATCAGCGTGATGATGTCGGTGAAATCGTTGAGCGCTCTCTCTTCCAGGCGATCGAGCAAGGCTTCCAGTCCGTCGTCGTCGAGGCGGTGCAGGTTCAGGAGGTCGTCGCGGGAGCGCCGCGCCTTGTTGGTGTTGCCCCAGACCAGGTCCTCCACCGGATAGACCTCGGAGTAGCCCGGCACCTGGATGCAGCAGGCGATGGCGCCGAGCTGGTCGTGCACCGCCATGTATGCCTCCTTGCCCATGTCCGCGAGGAAGCCGAACAGGGTCGCGGCTTCGTCGGCGTTGGAATTCTCACCATGCCCGGAGAAATCCCACTCGACGAAATCGTGATCGGCGCGGGCGCTGAAGAAGCGCCACGACACCATGTCGCTGGAATCGATGAAGTGTTCTACGTAGTTGTGCGGGTCGGTGACGACGGCCGTGTCGAAGGTCGGCGGCGGCAGATCGTTCAGGCCTTCGAAGCTGCGCCCTTGCAGCAATTCCGGACAAGCCGGGGTCGGGGCCCCGACCCGCGGGCGCGATCGGCGCGGGCCGGGCAGCCCGCTTTTCCGCAGCGCCCCGGGCTGCTTACGGCCGCTGCGTCTGCGAGATCATCTTGTCGAGTGCCATCATGTGGTCGGCTTCCTCGGTGGCGAACTCCATCGCCAGCGGCTTGATCGTCGGGTCGGTGCTGGTCTCCGACACGGTGCGGTAGAAGTTCATCGCGCGCCCCTCGTTCTCGCGCGCGTATTCCAGCGCCTGCCAGGGGGTCATGGTGTAGTCGAAGGCGTCCTCGTCGCCGACTTCGGTGGGGGCGACCCAGCGGTACTGCCAGGACTTGAGCGTAGGCAGTTCGAGGCCGGCGGCGCGTTCGACGATCGAGTCGCCGTGCAGGTTGGAGTAGCGCACCATGTCGCGGAACAGGGCGGCAACCTCGAGGTTGTTGTGCGCTTCCATCATGTCGGCGAGTTCGAGGTAGCGTTCGGCGGCTTCGCGCTCCATGGCGATCGCGTGGGCAAGAAATTCGGGCATCGTGTAAGACATCGTCGTCCTCCTGGAACAGTGTTGTTTTGGTGGGCTTCACACATATCACAAGTTGAAGCAAACAGCAGGTTATTACGCCGCCGGCGACCTTGTCCCGCTGCACCGCACAAACCGCGTGATCAGCACATCGACGCTGAGTTCGATCGCGGTCAGCGCCGCGGCCCGCGCGCGGCCCTCGGCGGTGGCGCGGTGGAGGTGAGGCGTCATCGCGAGCAGGTCGGCGATCGTGTCGCGGCCGTCGAGGCCGATCATGAAGCGCAGGCGGTCGCTGCCGAGGACGGCGAAGCC
>JBEOKH010000345.1:0-36840 GCA_040275625.1 Thauera sp.
GGGCATTGCCACCACCGAGAAAGGCAACCTGATCGTCGGCGCCCGGGCCTTTCCCGGCACCCCCTACGACGGCCACACCCTTGCCGAGCAGATCGAACAAGCCACGATCCTGATGCAGGACGTCAAAGGTGCCCCGAAGCCCCACACCGCCATCGTCGATCTGGGCTATCGGGGTGTGGAGGTGCCCGGGGTTGAAATCATCCACCGCGGCCGGATCAAGAGCCTGAGCGCCAAGGCGCGCCGACTTCTCAAACGCCGTCAGGCGGTGGAACCGGTGATTGGGCACCTGAAGGACGATTGCGGATTACGGCGCAATTGGCTCAAAGGATCGGAAGGCGATGTGCTGCATCCGGTGTTGTGTGCCGCCGGGTACAACCAGCGCTGGCTGATGCGGGCAGTTGTCCGCCTGGGGCTGAAGGCGTTTCTTGTGCTCTGCACGCAGGTCGGGATGCTTGGGTGGGTGGTCAGTGGCAACGCGGCCTGGCCGCTTGGCGGGCGGTTCGGTGCGGAAAATTGAATACTTCGGGGGCGACTCATGATCGCCGCGGCCCGTTTGCCGGCGCGCAGCGAACCGGCAAAGAGCCAGTTCTCGCAGTTATGCTGAACTCGACATAACCGTAAAACTACCTCTTCGCCGGTTCGGATGCCGGGGGGGGGGCTGCCAGCCTGTACAGCCTGATCGGCTCGGCCAAGCTCAATGACCTCGATCCCGAAGCCTATCTGCGGCATGTCATCGCCCTGATTGCCAATCACCCGGTCAGCCGCGTGGAAGAATTGTTGCCATGGAACGTCGCCAACGCCCTTCAGCTCCCCCGCCAAAGGCTGCCTGAACGGCCCTCGAGCCCGCCCGCATCGAGAGTCTGCGCCTGCCCCACATCGAGGCCTTCCTCGAGGAGGGCGAGATCACCCTCGGCGTCATGAGCCCGATCTGCTGCTCAGGCTCGACGCGGCAAGTGCCTACGCGCTCGACGAAGGCGACCTCATCGATGAGATCAACGCGCCATAGGCTGACGAGCCGTCAAGACGGCTCGGTTCGGACGCTTACCGATCACCAGCATCTCCACCAGATCATGCGTGACACGGCCACGGCGCGGATCTTCGATGGCCGCGAAACATTCCAACAGACTCTTCCCCATCGCTCGCCTAAAAGACGAGAGCGGATGGAGCTTCAGGAACTTACACAAGGTGATGCACAAAATATTCAATCTGGAAACCTCATCGCAAAAAAGAGTCATGATGAATAACCAATATAGTCGACATGGGTAATCAGGTAGTCTATACATTCACTAAAGAGTCGCGGGCAAGTCGTTCGATGAGTCCGGCACAGCGCAGGAATTTGTGAAGGCTCTGCCTCATCTTCAAAAGGTCATCGTACTCATGGAGACGCAGTATGCCTGCAGTCACGCTGTTGCTGGAGGAGAGGTTCATCACGGAGGCGGCGGTCTTACTAGACCTGTTCGACGCAGCGTTGAATATCGACGATGGCGAGGTCACTGGCGACGATACGCTGTCGACGACGCACTTCAAAGTTACCTTTAATAAAGCTCCTGGGTTTCCGGTCATTGGCGAGGAGACCGAAGTTCCCGTGATCATCTCTCTGCTCAGCGGCAAGCTGGCAGCGTTCCAGAACATCACGGCGAAGCTCCTCATCCATCGTGACAGCGAGAAGCGTGCGACGGTCCGCGAGGTACGCGCCATGAAGCTATCATCGGAGGACTTTACCTGGCCAGGATTGACGATCCAGCACTGTACCGCCGAACTGACTCTGGGCGAGAAGCCCGTTCGGGTGACCCTCAGGTCTGAATTCGGCCAGACCACCGGCACTTTCAAACTGTTTAACACGGTCTTCGAGTTCACGGCCTCGCTCACCTTCTCGGCCGACGGTGTGACTGGGGAATGCGAAGCGACCGAGGAGACGTGCTCCGCACTCCGTGACAACCTGAAGTCTCTGCTCGGGGATGCCATCCGGCTAACAAAGATCTCGAAGTTAGTCATCCACGTGGTTAACAACGCCTGGACGGTGAGACTGCAGGCGGCCTTCAACGTCCCCTATTTTGTCGACGGCGCGGGCGAACTGGAGATCACAGCATCGCGCCGCAACGAGGGCAGTTGGACCGTTGAGTCCACAATCCTGCTCGCGAACTCGCAGCGCTGGGGCGACCCTCAGGGCTGGTTTCAGATCGACAAGCCGAGCCTCAGCCTGCATTTCGTCGAGAAAACTCCAGACAACTGGTTACCGATGCCTCGCCTCGGCGGCAAGATCACCTTCCTGCCCACCGCCTTGGAACGGCTGGGCGGGACCATAGCAGACTGGTTCGGCGGCCTGTTCGACGGCATGAGCACCGAGTTCGACTGTAAGTTCGAAGGTCACCTGCCGGCCATCGCGTTGCGCCCCTTCGCGCCGTTCAAGCTCAAGGCCCTGGAGATGTTCGAACTGCGCGTGCCGCGCATCGACCTTACTTGGCCCGAAAACAACAAAGTCAATTTCCACCTGCAAGGCGTCGATCTGTGGCTCGACATCGGCGACGTCTGCCTGCGCGGGGTTATCCCGCCGCTGAGCTTCGATCCTTTCACAGGCGAGCTGACCATCGGGAAAGCCCATACGCTGAGCCTCGATCTCTCGCTTTCGGCGCCAGGTGGCGTCAAGGGCAGCGCAAGGGTCGAATATGTGGACAATCAGACGCTGCGCTACCTTCAGGGCCGGGGCCAGCTGAGCACGCCAACCTTGCCGGGCGTGGCGGTGGCCTTCCGGGTTGGGCAGTTCCGCGCGGATACGCGCGACGCTTGGACACCCACGGTGTTGCTCTATGCGGATGCACCAGTCATGAACCCGCCGCTGCCGCTGTTTCCGTTCGTCTATGTGCAGCAGATCGGACTCGGACTGGGCGTCAACTGCGAGGTTCAGGGCACCTCGCGCCTTACGCTGGCCGAGGCGCGAAAGCGCGTGCAGAAGGGCCTGCCGGACGCCAGCGACCCCAACGTATGGACGCCGTCCAAGGGCACCCCCCTCACCCTGCTCGCACGTCTCTTCCTCGGGCCCACAGGCACGAACGAGGCGCCGGGGTTCTACGCGGCCGACATGACGCTGATCGTTACATCCGATGCGCAGGCGACGGCCTTTGGCAAGCTGTGGCTTTACACTTCCGTCACCGATGCGCGCACGGGCGACTTCCAGCAGCGGCCCGCCGGCCTGGCTTTGATGCTACTGGATGCGCAGGAACCTTCGTTGCGTATCGCGGCACAGACGACCGGAAACGGCCTCACCAGCCTCAAATCATCCGGTCTGTCAGGCCAGTTGATGGGCTTCGACCTCCCGCCGATGCGCCTGGCCCTCGAAGCCACGAAGAACAGCATCGCTCTCTACCTCGGCCCCAACAAGGTGAGCGGCAGCCTTGGCCCACTCAGCGTGCGGGGCACGTCGCTGCTCGCATTTCGTGCCCGCTTCGATAGGGACGGCATGTCCTATGCGATGTCGCACTCGAGCCTGAGCGCCGGATTTAATTGGAGCGCCTCGGTTTCGGACGGGTCGATCAGTCTCAGCGCGAGTTTCAGCGCCAGGTTTGCCGCCGAGTTGCTGTTGCTCGGCACCTTCAGCTACCCAGTTAAAGACAAACCAAAGTTCTTGGTCTACGGAAGCGCTTCGATAGCGATGAATGCGGCGCTGTCGCTACACACGAGCGTGGGCTTCAGCATCACTATCGATTGCTTGTTCGACAGCTACACGATCTCCTGGTCGGTCGACTACGACTTCCGGATGGAGGTACACGTTGACCTAGGCCTGGAGGCCGCGCTGACGACGGGTAGCGAGGGCTTGGGCCTGCGCGGCCACGCCACGGCCGGCGTCTCGGTGCTCGGGATCAACGCGACGCTCACCGTGCCGGTGGCGGTGAATACCGCAGCCATCGACGAGGCACGGCGCGAGTACGTCAAAGTCGACAACGACATCAAAACCATCCTAGGGATCTGAGCCAGCATGGACGTCCTGTTCCTCAAGAGACTGAATACAAAGCACTGGCTCGGCCTGCGCATGCCGACGGACCTGAATATCGTTGCAGGCACCGACAATAAGACGGTGGTCGAGACGCAGCTTTGGACGCTTGACGCGCTGCCCAAGCTCGATTGGGCAGATGCGGCCTACTACGGCCCAGCAGCCGTGGCCAAGGATCTGCCGGGGGGGGGGGTGAAGGCAATCTCGCTCACCTGGGAGAAGAGGTCTAGGGAGCAGCTCACAGGCCCGCCCTTTCAAGGCGTCCTCACCGACGTTGAGGCACTACCGGTGTCAGATGCCCAAAAGGCGGACGCCCGCAAACAATTGACCGATGCCGGGAGAATCGTATCACTCCCTTTGCGGGTCTATGGCGCCTACGTTCAGACACAATGGGACGGCAAGGGTGGCAGCTACAGCCTCGAAGACTGGCGGAACGTCGTGCTCAACGCGCTCTCCGATCGCCCAGGCGAGTTGCCCGTCGAGGCATTCAGCGGCCTGCTGTTCCTAGTCGAGGCCGAGGCGGAGCCCGTTCGCCATGAGGATGTCTTCATCGACGCAGTGGATCCATCAAAAGCAACGCCGGCTGAAGTCCGGGTCAAGGCCTTCCAGCACAGCAAGGGTATTGCCTTTGAATGCACCGATGCGGTCGACGGCATGGCCTATACCAACAGCAACGTACTCAACGCGGTTGATGGCCACACAGTCGACGGCAAGATCTACTCAGGCTACTACCGGATCACGCGAACGCTCGGCGTCGTCGAGCGTCCTTCGCGCCGCGGTGCCTTGGTCGCCATACCCACCAGTTTGGCCGATGCGCCTGGTTGGGAGAAACGGGCTGATGGCACGCCGGCCAGGGAGCAGTGGGCGCAGCGCCGCTTTCGCCTGGCCGACAGTCTGGCACCGGATGAACTTATCGGCGAGTTGCTCAACTACCGGATAGAGTTCTTCAACCCTCATGGGCGGCTGGTGCGCGCTGGCCGAGTCATGCTGCAGCGGCAGCGGCTCGATCCGCCGGCAGCCCTCACCCGCGCGATGGCACGCCTAGTGGCCAAGCCTGACAGTAACGACGCGACGCTGGCGATCCGCTTTGATCTGCCGCCCACTGAAGAGCCGGACGGTGCGGGCCTTGAGCTGGTGTTGTACCGCCTGGAAAACCCGGTGTTGCCGACCGGCTTCTATGGCGATGCGGACGACGCAGCGGTGCAGGTGGCGCGCCTGCTGTCGGACATCGACCCGGCCGCCGTCATGGACGTGCGCGCTGGTGACCAATTGCTGACCGGCGCCTCGTCTGAAATCGCACAGGCGAATTTGTCGAATCACGGGTTGGAACCCTTTACAAAAGTTGCACAAGATAAGTTTCACAAGCTGCCCGAGCCTGATTCGGCCGAAGAAGACTCCTGGTCCCACTGCCGATGGGAGGTCGGAGTCGAGGATCTGGGCGGGCTGTTGCCGGCCAAAAGGGCCGTGCGCCTCATGCTAGCGCTGCGACGCGTGGTGGTGCCGAACTCAGAAGAGGCGGTCTTCGATGGGCCGGTGCCGGAGTCGCCAGTGCTGGAGCCGCAGATGCTGATCGGCTTCGAGGCAATCAGTACCGAACGCGATCAGGTCGTCCCTCACTTCGAGAGGTTCTGGACGCCACCTGAGGTGCTCGGGCTGCTGGACGCGGACCGCGTTTTCTTCTCCGAAACCGATACGCCCAGCGAACCGCCGCCGCCCGACTTGGCCAACAACCGGGCCCACGTAAGAATGCAGGTGCAGCATCTCGTACCCAACGCGGCGCCTGACGCGGAACCGGTCGGCGGATACCGCGTCTGGATGCGGGATCTGCCTGCACGCCATGCGCAGGGCTACCCGTTCAATGCACTCGCGGTGGTGCAAGCCGTACCCCAGTTGGTCAAGGCGTATGCCCCGATCGAAGTGGGGCGGCAATGGTGGGTGGAGGCCGCCTCGAGCAAGAACGGTGAAGAAGGAGCCGTGCCAGATGAAAAGACCTTCCCTCTTGCTTCTACGTCGCCGCAGGCCATGATCCGGGGCAAGGAAGATGACATGACCGCCAAGGACGCGCCGAGTCAACCACCCGATAAGCTCATCCAGGACGTCGCGGATCAACTTAATGCGCTACTGAAGGCAAGCGGCACTGCTTCGAAGCACGACGTGCGCGGTGGCGCGCTGCTACTCAAGTTCTGGCGCTTGCTGGACAAAGAGAGCCTCTGCAAGGAAGTGATCCTGAGCATCTCGCAGCGGCGGGAGTTGATACGTGACGGAGCGCAGAAATGGTTAGAGGACAAGCAGGGCAACTGGATCGTCTTTTGCGACCAAAACGGCGGCTATATGGGGCGTGCATGGACATTCAGCGGTCACCACGCCATAAAGATAAATCGCATCCACGTCCTGAACGAGGTGCCCAACACCGAGGACACCGTGGCCGTGGACGACTTCGGCCAGATAACATGGAACTGGGCAGGATTGCAGGACGCTTGGCACCACGAGCTCGAATGGGTTGTCGAGCCGCTGTCGCGTTACGCCCCGCTGCGCCGGCGGTCGCTACCGCCAAACGAGCGCCCTGCGGACAAGCCCAGACATTGGGTCCCGACATGGCAAGGGGGGAAATCCGACGCCAGCGTCCCTGAGGCCAACGTCCACCGGCAGTCCATCCTGCGGCGGATGCCTTTTGAGGGGCGCGTCGGGCTGATTCCGCTGCCCGACGCGAAGGAGGATGCCTTCGTCTGGCAGGTCAGCCTGCCGCCGGATTTCCGGCGCGCGACGCACAACACCCATGCACGCACCGCTCTTGGCGCCCTGCGCGTGGAGGTACTCGAGGCCAGCGCCGAGACCCTGCTAGCCGATTTTTTCGGGGACGCAACAGTTGTAGACCCACTCATCCAAGCGTGGTGCAGCAAGCCCCCGCCCGACACTCCTCTTGCGCCCAAAACACTCGAGTCAGTTGATGAAGGACATCAGCTCGTCGTCCATCAGCCGGCCTGCTTCAAGATAAGGCTAATGGTCAGGCCGCGCGCCGACACGATGTCAGGAGAAAAGACCTTGCTGGAGCAACCGGCGGAGCGTGTACCCAAGACGTTCAGCAATGCGCCGATGATGGATAAGGACCATTGCTACAAGCATGACGAAGGAACGGAGCTTGTCGTGCCAGTGGCGCGGCTAGGCTGGAGTTACACGGGAGAGTCGCGGCCAACAGTCCGTGACGTGATTGGGCGAAAACCGAATATTTCTGCGACTGTATCCGGGCTCGGCCTTCGCCTGCCGGATCCCACCGCCTTGATGACTGTGTTCATCCGGCAAGACGACGGCGTGCACCGCCCGTGCGCCTACTTCTTCGGGCCTGCTGTGGTTCCCCAAGACGATGCGGGACCGCTGGCCAACTTGAAAAAGCAGGAGTCCACTAGCGTGACGTGGGGAGTCGCCTACCGTGACCCTTCGGTGGTAGCCAATATTTTCTTGATCAATGGCGGCCTACAACGGGGTGACCTCGTCCTTCAGTTGAGGCCTGACCATGATGCATCGAAATTGCGCGTGTTGTGGAAGCGCGGCGGCGTAGCGACGGCCCTTCTAGAGCCGTTGAACGAAAAGCCACATTGAAAAGGAAGCAGCAATGCCAACAGAACGCCTACCTGCGCTGCTACTGGACGATGATGCTGCCGTCGAGGCCGGGGTCATCGTCGACGGCGCGTCGTTCACTGCATTCGACGGAACCAAGGCGCAGACGATCTTAGGGTATGCGGTGAACGGCCGCCTCCATGCCGTGCTGGGAAGCGATGGTGAAACCCTCTACGGCAAGCTGACAGACAAGGTGGTTACCCGCGCCGACGGTGGCTGGATCGTCAGTTGGTGGTTAGACAAGGACGATCCCCTTGGCAGAGCGAAGAGCGACATTGGTCCTGCCGACAAGACGTCCATCAATGCCGAGGCCGTCCAGATCGACGACACGGAGCTACTCGGCACATCGGGTCGCAAGCCCGGCACCCCTGCCCCGCTCAACTGGAGCGCGGGCGTGACCGGAGGCTTGGCCGCGACTGTCCTGGGACCCCTCGTCTCGCTACGCCCGCACCAAGTCGAGCGCAATGGCGGCGTCGTGATCTTCAGAGAGCAAAGCCCTAGCAGCGGTACCGCCAGCGGCGAAAACCTGACCATCCGCTGGAATTACGCCGCACCTGACACGAAGCAGCAGCTTATCGACAAAAGCCTCACTCTCCATGCCAACGCCGAGCTGCTGATGGACGCGGTGGCAGACGGCGCCTGGGAGGTCGGCAGCCCGCTGTGGATCCGCACCGCAGGCGGCTTCGTCCGCTGGCATTGCGAGAACAAGGAGGGGCGCCTGCCCTACCGCACCGCGGCAGAAAGCAGGACCGTCGATGTGACAGGCTGGCTGCCAGCGATGCTCCCGGGAGGCTTTGCGCGCCTGCTGCTGGATGCGAGCGGCGCCAAGACCCTGACAATTGACACGGCCAGCCGGATTGCCTCACTCGAGATCCAGGACCCGGCGCTGATGATCGCCTTACCCCGCGCCTGCTGCAACGGGCGCGATCTCACGGTGCCGCTACTGCCGCCAGACGCCGCCGCAATGACCGACACGTTGTGTATCGTGAGCCAGGCTCTGGTGCCTACGGACATGTTGTGCACCGCGGCGGTGGGGCTGGAGTGGATCGATGCGTCGACCGCTCAACTGGTCCTTAGCGCCCCTAGACCCGACGGCGACACCCAATACTTCGCGCCCGCGAACAACTGGGTACGGCCTGCCGAAAGCGCCGCCAACTGCGCCGCGGGCTTGTCACGCGCACGCGTGCTGCTGCCACACCCGATCGATCCAAAATCCTTCAGACTCGTGCTTGGGGACCATCTTACGGTCGCGGGTGTGGGCGACTTCGACAGCAAGGCTGCGACGTCAGTCGCCCTGCCTTCGGTCGAAGGAAAGCTCCGCTCGGTCTGCGGCCCGCTCGCGCGGTTCGACATCCAGAGTGACAGGATCCTCCCCAAGCCGGCCCACTATGGCCGTGAGATCTGGCCATCCCCGCGGGACGACCAGCCGCCGCGGGAAGAGACGAGCAACGAACCGGCTGTATTGCGCAGCCTATACCGCCGGTCCAGCGCGCAGGGCGCGTTCGCTACAGATTCACTGCCGCCCTATACGGCCACGAGGGTCGTCGGGGTCGCGCTCGACACCCCGAAGCTGGCGCGACGACCGATTGAGAAGCCAGACACCCGCTGGCACCAGATGTGGGTGGCGCCAAACACGGAAGAAACAAGGCTGCGCTTCGCCCCGAAGAACCCGAACAGCCGGCGCGGCTGGGTGGACGGCGTCAACTTCATTGGACGGATTCGAGACACGCAAGGGCCGATCGACTATTTTGAGTTCGATGGCGATATCCACGCGAGCAACTGGCTGCGCCTGAGCAACGACATGCTGGTATCGCGCAAGGTTGCGCTATCAGCAGCCAACGCAAACGATCCAACCACACGCGAGTACCATCAGGGCCAGGCCAACCGCTTGGCCAACGACCCCCTCGTCACAGAGCTGGGAGAACGCGACACGTCTGAAGAGCGTGGCAGCCTCTCCCTGTTCATCCTCGAGGAAACGCTACCGGCCGTCGCAGGCGACTCGCCGAGATTCGTTCTGCGGCTCAAGTGTTCCAGCGGACAAGTTCCAGTCAAGATCGCGTTCGAATCGCCCAAGGATCTGGTCGTTGTCAACCGCCTCGTGATCGCCGCAGCCAATCCAAAGCTCGGCGAAACGCAGGATGAACAAGACGCGGGGCAAAAGCCCAAGAAGCTGGACGACGACCCCTGCGACCTGGAACTGACGAAGCTGAACCGCCTGTATCTCGAATTGGAGCGCGAAGGCGGTCAGTTCATCGTGCGCCGCGGCATGGTGGGCTGGAAAGCAAGCAAGGCCTTCGGCCTGCTGGCCGATGGAGTGGTGGGCCTGGAAGTCACCGAGATGTTCGAGCGGCGCAAGGACGGCGCCCTTTCGCGTACGGTCGAATTCAACGGAGCTCTCTCGGTCATCCCATTTGAGGCCCCGATTTCTGAAGAGGTGGGTCTCAACAACCAGACATATTGCCTGACAGTCCTTTGCTGGGCTGCACTCTGGAAGTACGACGCTGAAGCGGCTGCGGCTACCCTGCGCATTATTGGCTATCACGGCTGGACTCATAAAGGCGATACGAAGTGGTTCGCATCAGTTCAGGACGCCCGCGTGGCCGGAGGTCGGCTCGACCTGTCCGCCGATCTTGCCGTGATGGAGGCCAAGACTGCAGGCGCGAATGATCCCCTGGGTACGGGCAGCTCCTGGCAGGCGGTTCGCCGCCAACTCTATTCCGTCAAGCTGGACACTCCCCTGGGAGCTGGTGGCAAGTTCTCAAACAAGATCGCGGGCTTCCTGACGCTGCGGCACGCGGCCAAGCCGCGATTCCGCGTCAAAGAAGATAACAAGCCCAGGAATCTGGGGCTGATCCCCGACTGGCGAGCGACGGAGCGCGACATCGTGCCATTGTTCTCCGATTTGCCGCGGCCGGCACGGCCCGAGCGCCTAACCTGGCTTCGCCCCACAGAGGGGCAGGAGCAGCGCCTGAATGCCGGCATCGATGGAGACTCGCCGGGCAAGGAGCTCGATGTCAAGCTGCACGCATTCACTTTAGACGTGCAGCCCGGCATCGGCTCCAAGCTATTCGCCTGCTGCCTGGTAGGGGAAATCGGCCGCAAGCAAGGAATTCCGCGTTGGGTTCCCGCACCATTACAAGGCGGCGCCGGCGAGGCACCACCCATGGAACCTACGAAGCCTGCTGGGGCACCTGCGGGCACGCCTGCGCGTATGTGCCGCCTGTGGCTGTTTGACGGGCCGCCGCGCATGGTGGACGAATGGCTGGACGAGTGGCAAGAAGGCAATCCACTGCTCGACCCGCGCCGGCCAGACAAGGTGGCCAAGAAGACCCTGGCCCGCCTGGGCTGGACGCGGGAGGCTGTGCTGGAGATAGACCCGGGCACCGGGTCAGCGTCGGTCGAATGGACCGTGGTGGACTCACCCTTGCTGAATCGCGAGGCGAGCATCGGCTGGTTCGGGTGGCCGCTCAGGGCCCACGGCGAAACGGACAAGATTGCAGTGTTGCCGCAGGACATACTGCCGCGGACACGGCCGGTGCCGCAGTTCGAAGCGAAAGCCCCGCGCGCGTTCTCGATCGAAGTAGTCTTCGAGGACGACAGGCCCCCCGGCGCCGAAGGATCCACGCCCGCAGTGGCGTCATCCCTCCTGGTGGACCTCGCGCCGACCGACCTAGCGGCAAACGTCGCCGTTCCCATCAAGCTGCGCAGCGCTGGCTTGCGCGTAGGCGCTTGGCATCGGTTCGTCGACTATGACCAAGAGGTCATCAAAGGCCAGATGTTCGCTCCAGAGGATCTGCCCGCGTTTAGCATAAAGGACGAGTTGGTTCTCCACTCGAAGACGCCCGGAATCTTGCTGTTCAAATGGGGCGAACGGTCAGTAGAAGACACAAGAATAGCTCCGACGAAAGACGGTACTCCGGAAAACTCCTGTTTGTTGGAAGTCCCGACCGAGGCATCCCTGGTTAGGGTCATCCAGTCCGATGAAGACCTAGTGATTTTCAATCAGAACGGATTGTGCCAGAAGGTCGACCGGACGACGCCCTATGACGTTTGGCCACCAGACCCAAAGGGCGCCAAACGCTTGGGTATCCGCATGCCGCCGGGCAAGCCGTTCAAGACCTTGGTAGTGGAGTTTTGCACAATGACGGAAGGCAAACTGGTGGTCCAGGAGCAACGCAAGTATTTCGATGGCGGTTCTGAACGCCTTGCAGGACTCTTCAACAACGCCCAGCAGTTGCAGGCTTTTGGCTCCGAGCAGGTGGTCTTTTATCTCGGCGAAGTCGACTTGAGCGCCCCAGATTCCCCAAAACTCAAATGGCAACGTGTTGCCGAGTACCAATACAGCATCTACGGGGATGTAGCCGCGGCCGGCTGGTACATCGCCACCATCGACATTGAAGGTCGGCTCACTTACTACGTCCAATAGGAAGTGGGCCGTCAAATAGTAGCCCAAATTCAAGGGAATGGGTCGTTTGTTGGCCTTGTGCTGCTGCGCTTTATCCGCTCTGAATGCCGACTGCCGCTGTGTGCCTTCCGCCGTGAGGCACTCCAACGATTGGCTAGGGGCGGAGCCGAACTGGCACCTCCAAGGCAGAAGATCGGAACACAAGATGGCGGCTTAGGGGAAGTACCCAACGATCCCATCTTCACACAGTCCGTTAGCTTGCTGAAGATAGTGTCCTCTACGCGTAGAAGTGGACACTTACGTGACCGTAACGAAGTGACCGTCCGGCGATCCCACCCATGACGTGAGTCCGCCTCAGGCTGTAGCGCCGGCATGTTGCCGGCGTTGCGGCAGCAGCTCCCCGATCCGACTCGCTGGCCGACGCGCAGCGAGCCGGCAAACGGGCCGCGGTAATCATGAGTCTGATCCAGTCGGCGCGCCTCAACAGGCACGGGACCTTCGCGTATCTGAAGGATGTGCTCACCCGACTGCCGACTCAGCCCCAGAGCCGGACCCGGGAGTTGCTGCCACATCGGTGAAGGCCAGATTCAGTCTGAAGCTCAGTCAGAAGGGGTGTGGGTGATCGAATCGGTTAGTGCCGCAAGGCTAGCGTTGGTCGCTGCCCGGCCACAAGCAGTCAGTGACCGTTACATTTCACTTGCGGATCAATGTCGGCTGTCTATGCTAAGCGAATGGCCGAGCAGGTGTCGCATCCCGGTCAAGAACCAGCCGTTGAGGGCATGCGGCCTTAAGCAGATCTCAGTCATCCGCATGTGGTATTCCGCGTAAGTGAATCGGATGCAGGCACTACGGCTTTGCTATTGCGGTCAAGTGAGCGGTGGAAAACTACGCGTAAACCAACAGTGGGGGAAATCATGGTGGCGACTCCTAAGAAGCGAAGTTTGGAATCCGTGACAGACGCGACCGCTGCCGCGGTCGGTTTAGATGGCGGAGCGTTCGAGTTCGAGGCGCGACTCCTAGACCGCAGTCCGATCGCGTTGCCTCTGCTCGACATGATGGAAGAAGCCGACAAGACGGAACAGGCCTATGCGGCGCCACGCGCGCCCGCAAGTGGCTCGGCACCCAAGCGGTTCGCGGTGATCATCGACGTCCATCTCGAATACCCGGGCGGTCGAGACGCGGCACGCGATCGCGTTCGGGAAATCGTAGATGCAATCAAGCACGATCGCGCACGTGCATGGCGGCTGAAGAGGCGCCCCCAGGGCATTAACGCAACCAAGAGCGGACTGTCGCAGCAGTACCTGTTCGGCGAGTTCGAGAGTCGCTTCATCCGCGAAGTGGTGCGGCGCGACCAGGCAGGCGGAGCCGACGCTCCGCGCCCCGCAATCTATCGCATCTGGCCGGACTTCGAGGTCAAGGCACTACTGCACCGTTCGATTTCCACGGTAAAGGCCGATGCGGCGCTGCAGTCCTTCGCGACAACCGGCGACGGCATCGTATGGGCTGTGATTGATTCCGGCATCGATGGTCTTCATCAACATTTTGCCGTGCATGCCAACCTAGACCTGGGTGAGTTACCGCCCCTTGCACACTTGGATTTCACGGGTGACGGTGTGGATCCTAACGGCGCGCTGGTAGATCGCTTTGGACACGGCACACACGTCGCCGGGATCATTGCCGGCTTCCGCAGCGTGGATCAAGGCCCGATCGACGCGGTCGGACGCGCGCGCGACGAGAAAGGCGAAATCAGCAGCATTCCGATCCATCCGCAACGAATATCGGGCATGGCACCACGTTGCAAGCTGCTGAGCTTAAAGGTTCTCAACGACAAAGGACAGGGCCAGGCGAGCAGTTTGATTGCAGCGCTTGAGGAGATTCAGAGGATTAACAACCACGGCCGCTACATCCGCGTACACGGCGTCAACCTTAGCGTCGGCTACAACTTCGAGCCTGAATGGTTTGCCTGTGGCCAAAGCCCATTGTGCGTCGAGGTCGACCGGCTCGTGAAGTCGGGGGTAATAGTGGTGGTCGCTGCAGGGAACACCGGCTACGGCACGGCACAGAGCGCGTTTAAGGGCTCAGTGCCTGCCGGCCTTGGACTGACAATCAATGATCCCGGCAACGCCGACTTGGCGATCACCGTTGGATCGACGCACCGGGACATGCCGCACATCTACGGAGTCTCCTACTTCTCGTCCAAGGGACCGACAGGTGACGGCAGAGCCAAACCCGACCTTGTGGCGCCAGGGGAAAAAATTGTTTCCTGTGCGTCGTCTTGGCAGCCGGCAAAGGCGCTTAATGCCGCAGCGGCAGCCACCGCCGAAGCAGCACGACAGGCAGCCCTGCAGGCGCTGGTGCAGCAATGGCAACGGCCGCAAGCGCCTGCTGTCGCCGCGGCCGCACTACCGGCGCCTGCATCCGCGCCGATTCAGCCTGCGACGACTGCTCCTGCTGCGCCAGTTTCTGCAGCAGCACACTACCGCGAAGATAGCGGCACCAGCATGGCAGCTCCGCACGTATCAGGTGCCATCGCGGCGTTCCTGTCCGTGCGGCGTGAGTTCATTGGTCGGCCAGACAGGATCAAGGAGGTTTTCGTGTCCACTGCGACTGACCTGAAGCGCGACCGCTACTTCCAGGGCAGCGGACTTGTCGACCTGATGCGGGCGATCCAATCGGTCTAACCCATCCTTTTTACACAGGAGTTTTCATGTCTGATCTTCATGGCTTCCCCTACATCGAGTTCCAAGTTGACAAGGCCGGAAAGGTGATCGATCCCGCCGAACGTGCTCGAGCAGTTGAGTTGTTCGGTCAGGGCGCGGTGACCGATCTGCTGGTGCTATCGCATGGCTGGAACAACGATATGGCCGAAGCACGCACGCTCTACGATCGCCTGCTCGCCGCGTTGCGTGCTTGCCTCGTGGCCGGTACGCCGCCGCTCGGCGAACGTCGACTCGGCGTGCTGGCCGTTCTGTGGCCGTCCAAGAAATTTGCCGAGAAGTCTCTGATACCAGGCCAAGCCGCAAGTATCGACTCTGGCGAAATGGCCGATGCGCTGATGGAGCACATCGAATCCCTGAAGGGTGGATTTGACGATCCCGAAGCCGACAAAAAGCTTAATGAGGTATGCGAACTGTCGCCTAGACTCGCCGACAGTCCTACAGCACAGCGCGAATTCGTCCGGCTCGTGCGGGGATTGCTGACGCGGCAGCCTGCTGATGACGAAGGCAATACGGATGACTACTTTGCTGCGCTCGACGGCTACGACCTACTGCAACGGCTCGCGGGGCCCGTGCAGTTGCCCATGACACCGACAGCATCGTCCGACGGAGGAGGTGCTCAGAACCTTGGCGATTCCCCCGCATCGGACGTTTCAGGCGGCGCTGCGAGCATTGGTGGCTTCTTCAGCGGCATCGCCTCAGCGGCGAGCAACCTGCTGAACTTGACGACCTACTACCAGATGAAAGAGCGCGCAGGCATGATCGGCCGCGGTGCAGTCCATGCATTGGTCCGCGAGATTGGAGATGGCCCGAAGCCGCCAAAGATTCATTTGGCAGGCCACAGTTTCGGCGCCCGGCTCGTGACATCTGTGGCACTCGGCATGAACAACCAGCCCCCACTGCGCATTGGCTCGATGACGCTGTTGCAAGCGGCATTCTCCCACAACGCATTCTCGGACGGATCTACAGGGCATCCGGTGGGATTCTTTCGCAGCGTCGTCGCCGCTCCGGGACGGTTCAGCGGCCCGCTGCTAGTAAGTCACACATCGCGCGATCTGCCGGTTGGGTTGGCTTACCCGCTGGCGTCGCGGATCGCCGTCCAAAACGCCGCAGGAATAGGTGGGCCGGACGATCCGTACGGCGGACTGGGCCGCAACGGTGCGCAGGGCACTCCCGAGGCAATAGCCCAGGACTTCGGCAAGCCCGGCACGTCCTACGCCTTTAAGGGGGGACGGGTCTACAACATGAACGGCGAGACATTGATTCTCGGCCACTCGGACATTGTTCACCCCGAAACGGCATATGCCCTCCTCGCCGCCGTGGCCGCCAGCTGATGGAGGCCGCCACGTCGACGATGGCAAGGCTCGGCTTCCCGAACGCAGCTTCGCGTCCGATGCCATCGACCATCCGGTGTTCGAAAAAGGACGTCGCCCATAGTGCTAAGGAAGCGCTGATTAAATCGAATTTTCGCGAACCAGCAGCTCGTAACCTGTTTATTTTCAGTGATGCGCCGGAGCGGAAATCGAATGAATCAGCGCTTCCCTAACACTACATGAACTGCCTAGGCTGGCGATACAGGGCTCCCGCAGCTACCCAGTCGGCATCTATTTTTGTGCAGAGGTGCAGTTGGCTCGGCTCTACAAAACAATGAGTTGCGAAGTTAAGGCGGCCGCAAGACGGACGAGAGTTGATGTCGTTCGCGTAGCTGCGGGAGCCCTGGCTGGCGATACCGTGCGTGCGCTTCGCTGAGCGGCTCATCGACGCGTGCTTACCTGTAACTCTGCCGCTATTGGGCGGTGCGCCGCTTCGCCATGCGGCGTTGGCGAACTGGCGAGCGCTGTGCATATCTGTGGAGTTTGCACGGCTCGAGGTGGGGGTTCATGCCCGATTACGGACTAGTTGCGTGCAATGGCTGCCGACATTGCTGAACGCACCGGTGGAGCCCGGATAGGAGCGATCAGCATCTATTGGACCAGCGCCTACGTGATTCCGCTTCGCATAGTTTATTGGACCAATGGCCTCTGTGCCGGTCCGTGGATGGATCAGATTAAACCTCTCAGATAACGAACTGTCAGTCGGGGCGTGTGCGTAAGGTCGGACCAGACGAAGATGCTACAGCAGCGTTACGCAGATGACCGCCTCTGTCAGGCAGGAGACTGGAGCGGATCGCCCCTTCTTCGGTATCCAGGCCGAGCTCAACGAGTGTTCGCATCCGTCATGTTGGCGCTGCGTCATCGATCCTCCCCATGCGCTTCTGACCGAGGAGTCCGACCGCGCGGGCGAGAACGATCATGAGACACGCGAGGCATTCCGTCGCCTCGTCGGACTAATGAACGCACAACTTGCGCGAGAGCAGGACTGAATCGTTTGATTCCGAGCCGTCCAGACCTGATCACAGGGAACCCAAGTGGCGTCACAAAACAGCCGCCGATCGAACTGTCACGATAGCTCAAGATCACTTGCACGAAAGGGACCTTATGGATAAGACGAAGACGATCATGCACGGCGCGGTTAATAGGCACAGTATCTCTCGCGATCCGTTTAAACCTCTGTCGTATAAAGACGCGCTGGATCATTTGCGCGTGGGATACCGTCGCGGGCTGCTTGCGCCGTTTATCGGATCGGGGATCAACGCCCCCAGGCTGCGCCTGTGGTCGGGTCTCGTCAAAGCCCTAGCCGAGGACGCCGGGATTGGTGATTTGCAGCTTGGGTCCCCCCCCACGGACCAGCACTTGATTCTCGCCTCTGAGCGCATTGTCTGGCAACTGAGCGCACAGGGACGTTCCTTGGCTGAAGCGATGCACACATCGCTTCCTGTCCCACAGTGTAGCCAGGACGAGCCGCCACCGGCGGTCAGCGCATTGGCGTCGGTCTGGTGGCCGTTGATCCTGACAACGAACTATGATTCGCTGTTCCTCGACGCCTTTAATAAGCGGCACCACCGCGCCAAACACGATCACGACGTGATGGCGGCGGTGGGGCGAAGTGCGGCAGACTGCCATAGCGTGCTGGCATCCCTTAACCTCCCCGTTCGCCCCCTGCTGTGGGCCCTGCAGGGCTTTCTTGGCAGCGGTCTCAACGGCGTCGATCTAAAGCAGGAGATTGTCCTTGGCTACGACCACTATAGACGGGCGACCTTCGAGAACGCCAGCTTCCGCGCCGCGTTTTCCGAGGTGTACCGGAATCGTTCGCTCTTCTTTGTAGGGACTGGCCTCGGCGAGGAGTACTTCCGCGGCCTGTTCGGCGAGTCAATCATACGACTCGGCGCTAACCAGCATGCGCACTGCGCCCTGATCAACGAGGCAGATCTAGCACAGGATACGTGCTGGTTCATGCACACTCGCCTGAACATCGTCGTGTTGACATACAAGGATCCGCCGGAGGGCCCGAAATATAGCGGCTTTGCTCCCTGCCTGAAGGAAATCGCAGACGCGCTGACAGAACCTCCGCGCGGTGCGCGGCGGTTCTGGGTGCATGGAGCGACACCGGCCGTATGCGTAGACATTGAGCCCACGCCGCTCCCCAAGAAAAGTTCGGCAGAGCACTGGATTGTCGGCAGTGCAGGGCAGAAGCGCTCCGGAGAACTGCGCATCAGTGGTGATGTGCCAGCCTCATTGCGAGGGCCAAAAACTCCAATCGCCGACTATGACGATGTCAAAAATGGAGCCGGGCAGGGAGTGCTACTGGCTCTTGCACGCGAGCCAGATCCCGGTACTGGTCGCCATGAACGGGATCTGCGGCACGTCGCCGACGTCACCACTCATGCGCTGCAAGTCGCCGTTCTTGCAGGGGCCTCAACCGTGTCGTTCATGCTGTTGAGCGCGAGTGTCCACGCAGGCCGTTGGCCGCGCGTATTCTCGCTGGTCCAAATGCTACGTGGCATCCGGCGCTTCGTGCAAACTTCGCTCGCGCGAGAAGGGTCGCCGTTGCGGATTGTGATACATGACACAGCGGCGGCACGTGTTCCCGATCAGGCCCCCGACCTCTCGGCATGGCATGCAGTCGAGACTGGGAGGCTGGATCCAACCGAGGTGCTCGATTGCAGTGCCCTGCGCTTCTTCGTTGAGATCGAAATCGGGGGGGCAACAACGCGCACACCGATGTACACCGACGAAAAAAAAACGGTACGGCAGGTAGCCGAATACTGTCAGTTGGACTCTGCATGGGAGGCGGTGCTGGAACCAAACCCGACCCCACGACGAGGCAACCGCTTGACCGAACTTGATGTGCCCCTGCTCGACGCCGGTGTCGTCCCAGGATCAACCCTCCGATTCATTCGAAGGTGACGATGCGATCCACTGAACTAAGAACGTGGTGCAAGACAATTGATCATGGCTCTGCAGGCCGCGGCGGGGTGGTACCGTCAATGAACGACCGTCCCCAAAAGCAGCGGTGACGATGTCCGGCGCAGTCATTGCGAGTGGCAAGTCATGCTCAATAGTACCCTTTTCACGTCGCGGCCGTAAGCGAGCGGCCTCGCCAAGGTCAGATCTCGGATCTCCAAGGCATCATCGACCTCGATGCCCAGATACCGCACCGTAAGCGTTCATCGTCGCCACCTTGTGGGCGTCAGCGCGTGATGATCTGACCGGCAATGGGTTCTGCTGCGGTGGCATCGATCGTAAGCCTCCGGCCAACTCATCTTCCCTCAGCGCCTTAGCTCGCTAAACATAGTGTCCACTAGCGCTAGAAGTGGACACTTCCATGACCATCACGCAGCAGCCCCGCCGTACCCGTCGCACCCACTCCGAAGCGTTCAAGCGATCAGTGATCGAAGCCTGCGGCGAGCCAGGCGCCTCGGTCGCCGGGGTGGCCCTGGCCAACGGGATCAACGCCAACCAACTGCGGCGCTGGATGCGCGAGCGGGGCATCGAGCCGCCCGAGTTGTCCTGCCTGCCTTTACGCCCAGCGGTGTCCGAGGCCATTGGCGGCTTCGTCCAGGTGCAACTTACCCAGAGCACCCATGCGCCCATCCACATGGAACTGCGCAAAGGCGCGGCGACCGTCACGGTCGAGTGGCCCGCCTCGTCGGCTGCAGCCTGTGGCGCCTGGATGCGCGAGTGGCTCGGATGATCCGGGTCGAAGCGCTATGGCTGTCGGTGGTTCCCATCGACATGCGTGCCGGCATGGACACGATCCTCGCCCAGGTGGTGCGGGTCTTTGGCGAAGCACGCCCCCATCACGCCTACCTCCTCGCCAACCGGCGCGGCACCCGGATGAAGGTGCTGATCCACGATGGCCTGGGGCTCTGGCTCGCCTGCCGGCGGCTCAACCAGGGGCGCTTCCGTTGGGCCGAAGGGAACGGCTCGCTGACGCTCACCCAGGCCCAGTTCGACGCACTGGTGCTCGGCCTCCCCTGGCAGTAACTGGGCGGCGACGGCGTGATCCGGATGATCTGAAGGTCCACCATCGGGGGATGTCCCGATAGCAGTGGCGGTGTTCCAACGGCATGATTTGCCTATGTATCTCCCCGCCAATCTCCATGCACTCGACGCCGACGCCCTGCGCCAGCTACTCATCGCGCAGGACCGGGAGCTCATCTGGCGCCAGACGAAGATCGACCAGCTCACCCACGAGCTGTCGCTCCACAAACGCTGGCGCTTCGGGGTCAAGACTGAGCGCCTGTCGGCGGAGCAGGCCCAGTTGTTCGAGGAGACAGTGGAGGCG
Organism: Thauera sp.; assembly: GCA_040275625.1. Lineage (GTDB taxonomy): Bacteria > Pseudomonadota > Gammaproteobacteria > Burkholderiales > Rhodocyclaceae > Thauera. The sequence continues at coordinate 20,393 of JBEOKH010000345.1, forward strand.
GATCTTGCGGCGACGACCGAGGAGCTGGAGCAACTCTCCGGCAAACCGTCTGCGGCCAAGGGAAAGGCCAAGCGTAAGCCGCTGCCGCCCGAGCTTCCGCGCACCGAGATCCGCCACGAGCCGGACTCCACCACCTGCGCCTGTGGCTGCCAGATGAAACGCATCGGCGAGGATGTTGCCGAGAAACTCGACTACACCCCGGGCACCTTCAGCGTCGAGCGCCACATTCGCGGCAAGTGGGTTTGCCAGGATTGCGAAACCCTGGTGCAGGCCCCGGTGCCGGCTCATGTGATCGACAAGGGTATCCCTACCACCGGCCTGCTGGCCCAGGTGCTGGTGGCCAAGTATCAGGATCATCGTGTGCTACGAACGCGACCACCGTTGTTGAGGTGAAAGCGATGCTTTACCAAAGATGAGGGTAGGCCCCTCGAAGTCGGCTTGCAGGAGCAGGCTTCAAACCGCCACAAGCTGCGGGCGTTAAGAGCGCCCGTGGTGAGCGTTGCTGGAAACGGCGGAGAAAGACTCCGTCAGGTAGGGTTCAAGGAGACAAACGTAAGTGAACCGCTGATGACGTGTCGAAATGTATATAAACGACGTCGAAACCGGGAGGGAGTGGTTGGCCCGGGACAAGGTTGGGGGAAACCTGTTTACTGCCCAACTGGCGTCCGGCATGAAGGCGGCGTGACCTTGATCCAGGCTTTGGTAAGGAACGTAGGAACCTGTCGTCCCGATGCTAAGGGAGAAGCCCAAGCGGATAGCCTTTGCAAGGGTCAGAGTACCGATGCGGGGCACAGGGACGGAGTCGTCCGTAGTAGGGTTGAAGGTTCTGTAATGGGACTGGACCGAAGGGATGGCGTCGTTCAGCTTTGCTATGTGGGCAACCCATCGAGATGCTGCGCGGCTTTGCCGCTTTCTGCCTGCGCACTGACCCGGACACGGTCGTGCCCCCGCCAAAGCTCTTCGGCCCAGCCCATTGACGCCTGGTGCCGCATATCTATACCGCCGAGGAACTGCAAAGTCTCCTGGAAGCGACCGACAGCTTGGGCCCACCCGGCAGGCTGCGCCCGGCCACTTGCCGGACTCACTTCGGCCTCCTGGCGGCAACCGGATTGCGCATCTCCGAAGCGCTCAAGCTGACCCGGGCTGATGTGGATCTCGAGGCGGGCGTGCTCGATATCCGGGACGCCAAGTGTCACCAGCACCGCTTCGTTCCCCTGCATGCGAGCGTCACACCGTAAGCGTCCAACCGGTCCACCTTGCGCGGGTTGGCATTGATGATGAGCATGGTGTCCACGCAAATCAGGTGGACACATGTACGCGAATCTCGTTAAAGCGCCTCGGGGCCGCCATCGCCGAACCTATCCGGATGATTTCAAGACTCAGGTGGTGGCCGCCTGTCTGCAGCCTGGGGTTTCGATGGCGGCGGTGGCGCTGGCCAACGGGCTCAATGCCAATCTGCTGCGCCGATGGGTCAAGGAGGTTCGTGGTGGGGGCATCCCAGCCCCCACTGCCGACAGCAAGGACGCGCCAGCCTGCCTCGCGCCACCCACCCTGGTTCCGGTGACAGTAGCCTTGCCGGAGGAGGTGCCGTCGGGGGAGATCAAGATCGAGATTCACCGCGCCCAGGCGGTGTTTCAGATCAGTTGGCCGGCCGCGGAGTCGGCCAGTTGTGCGCAGTGGTTGCGTGAGGTGCTGCGATGATCCGGCCCGAGCAGGTCTGGCTGGCGGTCGAGCCGGTGGATATGCGGATGGGCATTGACGGTCTGTCACTGCAGATTCAGCAGGCCCTGGGGCGATCGCCCTGCGATGGAGCGGCCTATGCCTTTCGCAACCGCAGTGGCAACCGGATCAAGGTGCTGGTTTGGGATGGAACCGGGGTCTGGCTGTGTGTCCGGCGTCTGCATCAGGGGCGCTTCACCTGGCCCCACAGCACGGATGCCGTGTGCCCGCTGAGTGCGGCCCAATGGCAGTGGCTCATCCAGGGAGTCGACTGGCGTCGCCTCCAGGCCAAGCCGCAGGATGCCTGGCAGGTCTGAGGCCGCACATCCCTGAAGAAGCCAGTGTTTACAAAGGCTTTTACACCTGAACGGTATAATTCGGGGCATGAACCGCTGCGCCGAACACCCCCGGGGTGATCCTTGCCCGCTCTTGCCGGAGTGGGCGCAGGCACAGATTGCCACCTTGCAGTCACAGCTGGCCGAGCGCGAGGCCGAGCTCAAGCGGCGCGAGTTGAAGATCCAGCAATTGACGCTGGAGTTGGCCCATCACAGGCGGATCCGTTTCGGCGCCAGGAGTGAAGTGCTCGGTGCCGAGCAGCGTGAGCTGTTTCTGGACAGCCGCGCCGAAGACGAGGCCTCCATCCTGGCGGAACTGGAACAGCAGCGTGCGGCCCGGCGCCAAGCCAGGCGCACTGGCCGCCATCCGTTGCCGGCGGCGTTGCCGCGGATCGAGCATCGCCACGAACCGGCCTCCTGTACGTGCGGAGCATGCGGTGCCGGGCTGGTGAAGATTGGCGAAGACATCAGCGAACAACTGGACGTGGAGCCCGCCCGATTCTTTGTCCATCGCCACATCCGTCCCCAATACGCCTGTCGGCGTTGCGAAACTGTCACCGCCGCCCCCGTGCCGGCCAGTCCTATCGACGGAGGTCTGGCGGCTCCGGGGCTGCATGCCTGGGTTCTGATCCAGAAATATCTGGATCATCTGCCGCTCTATCGCATCGAGAAGATCAGCGAACGGCATGGGGCACCGATTGCCCGCTCCACGCTGGCCCAGTGGGTGGGCCAGCTGGGTCTGGCCCTGCAGCCCCTGGTGGAGCGTCTGAGCACACTGCTCAAGCGGGGCCAGGTGCTGCACGCCGATGAGACCCCGGTTCAGCAACTGGATCCGGGCCAGGGCAAGACCCGGCGGGCTTATCTCTGGGCCTATCGAAGCAATGAGCTGGAGGGGGCTGCACCGGTCGTCGTCTTCGACTATCAAACCAGCCGCAGCGGCCAACATGCCCGGGATTTCCTGCAAGGCTGGCAAGGCCGCTTGATGGTCGATGACTACGGGGGATACACAAGGAGCTCTTCCGGCAGGGTGTCACGGAACTGGCGTGCCTTGCCCATTGCCGACGCAAGTTCTTCGATCTGCAGGCTGCGCACCCGCATCCTGTCGCCGAAGAGGCCTTACGACGGATCGCCGAACTGTACGCGATCGAGGCGCAAGCCCGCGATGCCGACGCAGGGGTGCGTCTCGCGCTTCGCCAGCAGGAGGCCTTGCCGCGCCTGGGTGACTTGCACCGTTGGTTGTGCGCCAAACGGAGAGTGGCCGCCGATGGAACGGGACTGGCCCGTGCCATCGATTACAGCCTCAAACGCTGGCCAGCGATCCTGCGCTATGTGGAAAGTGGCCAGTTGCCTATCGACAATAACCCCATTGAGAATGCCATCCGGCCGATTTGCCTGGGCCGGCGCAATTGGCTCTTCGTGGGCTCCGAACGGGCAGGCCAGCGCGCCGCGGCCATCCAGAGCCTGCTGGCCACCGCCAGCCTCAATGGACTGGAACCCTACGCCTGGCTGCGGAGTACCCTGGAGAAACTTCCGCTCTGGCCCCAAAGCCGAATCGATGAGTTGTTACCGCTGGGTGGCCGAGTGATTGACGTCGATGCCACTCCCAAGGACGTCATCGACACTCGGATCATCCCACGCTGATCCCCGCAAGGTGGGCCGGTTGGACGCTTACGTCACACCGCATCTCCAAGCGTATGCGCAGCTACGGGACCAACTCGTCCCCGGCCCGTGCTGCGATCGCTTCTTTCTACGTGACGATGGCCGGGCCATTGATCAGCGAAGCATGCTGTACGCGCTGCACCGGGTGTGTCGCCAGTTGGGCTGGCAGGTGCGCGGGGACCATGCCCATCACCGGCTGCACGATCTCCGCCATACCTTCATCGTACGCAGCGCACTGCGTCTCTACGAGCAGGGTGGCGACGTCGAACGGGGCCTGCCGGTCCTCTCGATCTACGTCGGGCACGCCAGGGTGGTCGATACCTACTGGTACCTCACCGGAATCCCTGAGTTGATGGCCATCGCCGCCGAACGTTTCCACCGCTATGCCCAGGGAGAGCCGACATGATCCCGCTACTTGCCGACCCCGTCGAGTTCGCCGCCCCCGGCCCTGAGGTGCCTTGATGAGATTCGCGTACATGTGGCCACCAAAATTGCGTGGACACTATGCTCAACATCCAGGCCGGCTTCAGCAATATGGGCCGGTTAGGCGCTTACATTCGACCCCAGAAAGGTGCCGAGGCATCAGGTCGGTGCGTGCAAATGCGCCTCAACAAAACGCTGCGCCTCAGAATGACGGACACTCTCCACGAAATTCGTAGAAGAATGCTGTTCAACTATGCAGCCATCGTTAAGATAGGCGATCTCGTCAGCGAAGCTGACTGCGAATCGGACAAGATGAGTGACGAGAATGATCGCCATGCGCTGATTGCTGGCAATGTTGCGAATGCACTCAATCGCGCCAATCACATTTTGAATGCTCTCCGGATCAAGGGCGGAGGTGATCTCATCTAGAAGCAAGATTTTTGGGCGCAGTACCAGAGCACGCGCCAGAGTGCAGCGCTGCGCCTGGCCGCCAGATAGAGAGGCTGGATAACGTGCCAGCAGATCCTCGATTTCCAGATTGAGCGCTAGTTCCTCGACGCGCCTGAGCGAATCACGTCGATTTGCGCTATTGTTGTTGCGCAGCGCGAAATCAAGATTTTGGGCCACCGTCATGTTTGGGAACAGTGAATAATCCTGGAGGACAAGACCGATTTCACGCCGAATTTCCCATGGTTCGAACAGGATATTGCTCCCGATGCAATATCTCTGCCCAGCCAACCGCAGCTCTCCGGCGTCTGGAGTCTTAAGCAGATTCAGGCACTTGAGCAACGTCGATTTGCCCGAGCCACTGCGTCCGAGCAGCGCGAGGGTTCCGCCAGGTGGCAGCGACAGGTTAATGTTGCGCAGTACTTCCACCGCACCATAGCGCTTGGAAAGTCCGCTGACTTGAAGTGCCGCCTCGCTCATCGCCGCGCCATCCATTCCGAGCGTTCGATCCTACGTGCAAATAAGGTGCAGGGCGTGACGAGGACAACGTAGACGACCGCAATAAGGATCCAGGCTTCGAGAGACCGATAGGTCTGACCGACCGCGATACGGGCGACATAGACGAGTTCTTCAGTCCCAATCACCGACGCAAGACTCGACAGCTTGAGATTCCCGATGTAGAAAGCAATCAGGGTCGGCAGAACTTGGCGTGTGACATGCGGCGCGATTACCCATAGTAGGATAGGACGTTCCTTGAGGCCCAGCGATCGCGCGCTGTCGAGTATGCGGTGTGGTACCGCATCGATCGCGGTACGTACTATCTCTGCGGTGAAGTTCGCTTGCGCGACCATCATCGCGACAGCAGCAGCCCAGAATGCGCTAAGCGGCGGCAAGCCGAACACTTGCCCGACCGGAAAATAGTAGAATAGAAATAATAGTACGATTAGTGGGATGGCACGCATGGCATCGTTCACCACGCCGATCACTGGCCCGACGATCGGCAAGCGTAGCGGAAAAGCGAAGATGATGCCGAGTGCTGTGCCGCCGACTGATGAAATCAATGTCAGTTCAATTGACACCCACGCACCGCGCAGCAGCGCAGGCCAATAAGATGCAAAGACTGCGAAGTTCCAATCGTAGTTCAACATACGGTCATTGCGCGGCGAAGCCCGCAAGCCCGGCTCCTGGGCGCATGATCGGCTCCTCAAAGTAGCCGAGCGACTTCCACTTCTGATCAAGGCGCGCCAAGGTACCATCGGCCTTCATGATGCGTATGTCGGTACTTAGCATGTCGAGAAAATCACGATCTTCGCGACGCGATACGAAGCTCGCAGCGGCCCAAGAGGGTGGCTTCTCCACCCAGAGCGCCTTCACTTGCTTTGGGTGCGCACGCACGTATTGAACTACGGTCGGAATATCGTTGAGTGCAACGTCGGCACGATTGAATAGCACCTCGTCGAGTTGAGAAAAAGCATCGGTACCTACCGTGACCAGCTTGAACTTGGGCTGTTTGAGTTCGGCTTGGGCATAATCGGTCGAGACATAGCCTTGGGCGAGTGAGATGGTGATATCGGGCCGGTCAAGATCCCGAAAGGCGCGAAAGCGGTTGTCGTCGATCCTCACGACCGCCGCGGCTAGTCCGAAATAGCTGAACGGTTCAGAGAAGGCGAAATCCTGTGCCTTGGGTACGGTGGCATAGACTGCGTCGGCGACCACGTCGAACTTGCCCGAGAGCATGTCGGATCGGAATGTGTCCCAACTCAACTGATACCACTCGACGCGAAGCTGGGGGCTTGAGCGGCGGGCAATCTCGTTGATCATGTCGACGGTGAAGCCACTAACGCGTTTGTTGGGATCAGTCTCGTTGGGGTCGACAATGGTATAAGGTGGAAAGCCTCCATAAGCGACGCGAAGAACACCCGTGCGCTTGAGTTTTTCGATCGCTGTTTCAACCGCAGGCCCGGCGGAAGCGCTGGGTTCGCGCAAGCCACTCCAGATCGCGATCGCAAGTGCGACGAGCGAAAGAAAGACGGAGGCATATGTAGCCAACGACGGCTTGGTCCTGCTCGTACTTTGGTTTAGAGTCATTTGGACCTCTGAAGATTTTCTTTAGTGGAATGCCTCGGGGGCTGCTGTTCAGTACTGTTCTTCTTCGGCGGTAGCGTGGCATCAACATCAACACCGAGACGGGAGAGCGCGCTGATGAAGTCACGATTACCGGCCAACGTTGAGACGAGACTCGCAATGTAAAACCACCGTTCGCCGTTAAGCAGCCATTCAACGAGATGTTTGGAGAAGGCCACGCCGACCTCGATAGTCGCAGAGTGCGACAACTTAGTGGTCTTGGCGCCAACTATCCAGTCACTCCTCTTGCGACCGCTCGTAGTACTCTGAGTGCGGGGCTTCTTAGAACGGCTCGAAAGGTGTTCCCAACCTGCAAGGTCAAACATGAAGACAAAATTGCGGCTGTCCTCATTAATCACAGGAACACGGTCACGCCGTTCGCATGGTCGCAGATGACGTTCGTCGAAATATTGCTCGAGATCGGGATCCGTTTCGGCGATCTGGCGCACAATTTCGTGGATCGCATAGTTACGCATGCAAAACACCTTCCCTCCGTCCCGCTTTACCCTACGTAGGGTATCTTCGACAGTAGTCAGCTCATCGCACCTTTTGTAGAGTTGGTTGCCTTCGGGGATTAGGATGCCGATTCGCCGCTGTTTACCGAAGCTCGCGCAACAGTAGCCCATATTGCGCTTAGCCGAGGTGAGATACGTCGGAAAAGCGAAGATGACCTTGCGGCTCAGGCTGATAGAGCTACTGAGTTCGGCGAATTCATCCGATTCAGAGGAAGTTACGTCGAGCGCAGAGTTGGCGAGTTCGCGAATCTTCTCGATCACCGCACTCTGGAAGTCGTCGACGACTCTATTGCCAGTGTATGCGCTGCGATAGATGTGGATTGTGGGGTGAACTCGAAAATCCTTGATATTGGGATCTGCGAGACGTTGTGCAGAGACCAAACGATTTGCATATATCAGCCATTCGGGTATTTTTTGGAAACTAGCTAGGTCGACCACGGAATTGTCGTTCGAAGTCGAAGGGGCGTGCCCTTCTTTTGCGCGAAGGGGCTCGATCACCAAGGAATAGGCGTTGGCAAGTCGCGACAGACGATCACGCTCGACCGCATCGTTGCAACGTGAATAAACTGCGCCCACCAATTCGCTGACCTGCGCAGGGGTGAACTTGCGGGTCAGTGTTGGTACGAACATGGCGATGCGGTCGATCAGCCATCTCTCTGCGGGTTGTTTCGCCACGAGCTCCTGGAAGGCGATGATATTCCAGGTTGCAAGGCCTGAAAGCGCCGCGTCTAAGGCGTCGTAGCGCTCATTGGAATTGGCCGAATGCCGTGTGTAGAACTCGCTCCAAATATCTTCCGAACCGGGCACACGAAAGCTCAGATCGATCAGGCCGTGCGCGATGGCTAGTTCATCCTCGAATGGCCGGGGCTTATTACGGAAAGCCTTGCTGAGCAATACACGTGCTTCAAATTCGATATCCTGATTGATGAAGTATGGATTAACGAGCGCGAGGATTGCACGGTGGAGCGGCTGGAGTGGCTGTCTATCTCGTAGTCCCTTGCGTAACTCGTCGTACATGAAGTTAGCGAGCAAACCCCGGTCTACATCGGAGAGAAGGTCGAACAGTCCGGCAGCATCCACGACATCAGCTCTGGGGTGGATATCTTCCTGCTCCCGCTCAAGCCTTGCACGCAAATCGTCCCAAAGCTCTTGGGCTCCACGAGGGGTCTCGGTAAGCTCATTCATCTGAAATGATCCATCTCAATGGGCGCCGACAACTGGTCGCCAAACACGATCGAATGGACTACTTCTGGCACCCCTTGGCTCTCTTGGTGGGAGGGTACAGCGAGCGTGCGTGGGAAGATGCGTCGCTCGACGTCGACGGACCCGCGGAACACCTCAAAATAGTAATTCATACGCCCATCGCCCGCATATGCCTCGATGATGGTCGGAACGTGAGGCTTGTAGGCAGGTGGAAGTGTGTAGCGGAGAAGGACGCAGGTCAGCAGTTCACACGGGTGCTTGGCCGCCGGTTTGCTCGGCGGGCCGAAAAGCAGGAATGAGTCGAGCCCGAGCGTCGCGACGAGGTCGCTAATGTTGGCTGCCCTTGACGCGAAAGGGTCAGGTCCGAACGCGACGGGATCGAAGGTGGACCACATGATGTAGCGCCCGAGCGCACATTTCGAGAGCACCGTCCCCGTTTGGTGAGCAGCTAAACCCTTGTCGGAAGTAAGATCCTCGATGAAATGCCGCAACGCTTGGGTAGACATAATTGGTACCGCACGTGCCCCGGAAGTACAGGGGGACGACCCGCGCCACATTGCGGACAGTTGCCGGAAGGTTACGAGTCTGCCATAGGCCTCTACGCGCAGGTCATCGATTGACGGCCCTCTGGGGATGGCGCTGGGCACCGCGCTGACCGTTGAGTCGAGGACAACACACCTCGCCATCGCATCGCGGATCGCCTGGGCCACGCGATCGGCACCCGCCGCCTCATCTTCAACCGGCACAAGACTGATGATAGCGAGAAACAGCTCTTGCCAAGCTGAATCGGGCAGGCGCGTCTCCTTCTCAATGTTAGACGCAAAGCGCTTCACGATGGCGCTGCCATGAACCAGCATCACCTGTAGCGCGCCACGAACCGCATCGGCATTCGCTGAAGGCAATGCTGCTATCGCGGCTTCGTAACCAAGCATGCCCTTCTCCCAGAACCACTTGCCAATGAAATCTAGTTTCACAGAAATCCCCTTTATCATATCGCAAACAGGAGAAACGTTCATCACACCCACAATGGCACGTCAATGCAGTTGACAAAGCCTGTTTTTTGCATTAGTAGCTTTCAGGGTTTTCCCGGCGTTTAGATGGCTAGTCTTACTGTGTCACTAAAGTAATGGATCAATTTCCTGCCTTTCTCCGTGTGCAGCATGGGCATCGCTGAAGGCTATTGGCCAGTATCTGAGCGATGGCCCACCGTAACGTCGAGATCGAATTGGGAACATGCCGCTGAGCGCGTCGAGCTGCCCCGCGGCATGTAATTTTCGGGTAAGGCAGGTTGCGGGCCAAATAAGGCGTTTTTTTTGGTGTCTTTGTGACGCAGCCGTTCGGCTACCAGAAAGCCATAGGCGGCGATGCACAAGGTCGCGTGATGGTGGAAACCACGCCAGCCCCGACCTTCATAATGGGCCAAGCCGAACTCCTGTTTGAGATCCTGGTAATCGCGTTCAATACGCCAACGCATCTTGGTCACCGCCACCAGGCGTTCGAGTGGGGTGTCGGCAGGCAGCGTGGACAGGACGTATTTCTCCGGTTCGCTCTGCCCTTCAGGCCATTCGATCAGGAGCCATTTTTCATCCCGCAGCTCGGCCCGCCAGTGATCCCGATGCGCGGCTCGAACACGCACAGCCGCAAAACGTGAAGACAGATCGGTGTTGCTGCCGGCCCGCCAGTTGATGATGCGATAGTCCGTCGCCGGCAGGCCCATGGCGAGTGTCTTCACGCTGACCGGCTTGTGCTCTGCATCGCGGCGGAGCAGGCGAGGCTTGCGCCCCACGCCGCTCCAGGGCTTTGGGGGTAAGGGCTGCTGGCAGGGTGCCCATACACTGGTTGTGCCCTGCACACCGACCGCGTAGGGGACTCCGATCTCCGTGAGCCCATCACGGAATCCGGTGTCGTTGCCGTAGCCGGCATCGGCCAGGACAAGGCCGCCTGGCGTTCCGGCTGCTTGTGCCGCCTTGATCTGTGCCAGCGCGATCTCCGGTTTGGTCAGAAATTGGACCGTTTCCGGCACCCCAGCCCGCAAACGCCGCTCGGCATCCTGCGCCCAAGCCTCAGGCAGATAGAGGCGCCAGGCAATTGGAAAGCTCGCGGCTTCGGTCGCTAGTGAAAGGCTCACCGCGACCTGGCAATTGTCCTGCTTGCCCAGTTGTCCGCAATACTGGCGCGCCACGCCTACAGAATGCTGCCCCTTCTTGGGAAAGCCCGTGTCATCGATGATCCAATAGCGTTCGGCACCTGAACGCACTATCTCCGGCAAAATCCAGGCACCGACTTTCTCCAGAATGGCGGTATCTGACCAATCCGATTTGGCCACGAAGTGGTGCAGAGACTGATGTCGTGCCTGGACGGAATGCGGATCGATGCTCGCCGCCAGCGGCTCCACGCTCTTGCGAGCCAGTGGCAGCATCAGACCACGGCAATAGCCCCGCAGCCCTTCACGTCGGTCTGCATGTCCGAGGGCTGAGCACAGGTGTTCGAGGTAGGTCTCAAAACGTGTCTCCATCATTCGCTTTGCGTTCAATGCCAAGTTCTGATGGAGCGAACAATGCGCCTATTTTAGTGACACAGTAAGACTAGCAGGTTGATGCAAAACCCAGTGGACGATCCGGCCACACGCCTGTCCTAGCCGTATCCCCGAACCCCAGGCAGAACAACGATGCGTGGCGAAGTCGATCCCCAGTCCTCGATGTTTCACTAGTTCTCGGTCGAGTCCCGGATTCCGGCTGATCACCCGTTGCGCCGGGTGAAGAAACTGGCCGAGTCGGCACTGTCCGCCATTTCTGCGGAGCTCGACGGCCTGTACGCCAGGACGGGCCGCCCTTCGATTCCGCCGGAGCGCCTGCTCAAGGCCCAATTGCTGATTGCTTTCTACTCGGTGCGCTCCGACCGGTTGTTCTGCGAGCAACTTGATTACAACCTGCTGTTCCGCTGGTGTCCGTATCGGTTTAAAACTGACCAGGTGTACCGATTGAATTTTGGCCAGGGGCGATAGCTGCCTGTCATTCAGGCGGCTGTGGATAAGTCTATCGGTTTTTCCCTTCCTGGGAACATCCTTCCGCACCGATGGCGAGATGCGTGTTGTCGATGCGCCCTCTGCACAGGGCGAAGCCCGGAGCGGAGGGCGCACCGTGACGCTGTCAGAAGGGCTCGGCCTCCTCGGCCGCGCTCAATGTCCGCCGCGCCTTCTCCCGGCTCTGGATCTTTGACTTGGCCACCGCGCTGCTGTGTTGGAACCGCCAGGAGTCATTGCCGGTCTCGATGATGTGGCAGTGGTGCGTAAGCCGGTCCAGCAGCGCCGTGGTCATCTTCGCGTCGCCGAACACACTGGCCCATTCCCCGAAGGTCAGGTTGGTGGTGATCATCACGCTGGTGTGCTCATAGAGCTTCGAGAGCAGGTGGAACAGCAAGGCGCCGCCAGCCTGGCTGAAGGGCAGATAGCCCAACTCGTCGAGGATCACCAGATCCACATTTCGCAGCGAATGGGCGATCCGCCCCGACTTGCCGCCAGCCTTCTCCTGCTCCAGCGCATTGACCAGGTCCACGGTCGAGAAGAAACGCACCCGCCGTTCGTGCCGGGTGATGCCAGAGACCCCCAGTGCTGTGGCCAGATGCGTCTTGCCGGTGGCCGGCCCACCAATCAACACCACGTTGTGGGCGTTGTCGCTAAAGCTCAGGTCAGCCAGCTCATCAATCAGGCGCCGGTCCACGCAGGATTGCCCGAAGTCGAAACCGGCCAGATCCCGATGGATCGGGAAACGCGCCGCTTTCATCTGGTAGCGGATCGAGCGCATGACCTGATCCGTTCCCTCGGCGTCGAGCAGATGCTCGATCAGCCACAACGCACCTTCCACCCTGGCCTGTCCGCCAAGCTCCGTCAGCTCACTCCAGGCCCCGGCCATGCCGTACAGGCGCAGCGCTTTGAGTTCCGCGGCGATCTCACGCATGGTCGATCTCCGGGCTGCGCAACCGGTCGTAGCGGCCAGTGTCGGCGATCGGCGCCTCCTTCACCTCCAGATGCGTCTGCACCGCCTCCGGAGGCGCATCCTGCTTGAGGCGGCCTATCACGTTGAGGACATGTTCGACACTCACCACCCCGGATCCGAGAACCCGTTCGACGGCCACGAGAACGGCTTCCAGCCCGGCTTTGGGCATCACCGCAAGCATCTGGCTCATCACCCGATCGCCCCCGTCGCGTTTGAGGAGCAGGCGTTGCAGGCGGATCAGGGACTCGGGCACCCCGGCAAAGGGTGCGCCGTTCCTCAACGCCCCTGGTTTGCGCTCCACCAAGGACAGGTAGTGGCGCCAGTCGTAGCAGGTCTGACCCCCCTCGAAGCGGCGCGGGTGGCTCGCCACCACCGCGTCGTCAAAGACGATCTCAATCCGCTCGGGGTACAGCCGTTTGCTGATCAGCCTGCCGGCCAGCTCGCAGGGCACCGAGTAGTGGTTGCGAGCCACGCTCACCAGGCAGGTGCTGGAGACGCGCCCCGGCTCTTCCACTTAGCCGTCGAACGCCGTCACCATCGGCATCAGCTGCGGCTGTTCGTGCTCGAGCATCTCGGCGACCGAGAGCGCGTACTCCGGATGACGGATTTCCTGCCAGAGGGCCTGGCAGCGGGCCAGCAGCCAGGTGTTCAGCTCCGCGAAGCTACTGAAGCGCAAGCTGCCCGCTTCCTGCCAGATGCGCCGCCGGCTGTCCTGCACGTTCTTCTCGACGACGCCTTCGCTCCCCGCCCCACGGCCCGGTTTGCACACCGGGCCGGCTGCGGCAGCGCAAAGCAGGCTTTGCGAAACCCTGCCTCGCCCCAGTCACTGGCGACATTGCAGAAATCGGCGTCGAACAGGTAGTGCGAGCACATCGCGGCAAAGCGGGCATTGACCACTCGGCCCTTGCCCTTCTTGACCTTGTCGACCGCGGTCTTCATGTTGTCGTAAATCCCCCGCCGCGGAATGCCGCCAAGTGCCGCAAAGCTCCGCGTGTGGGCATCAAACAGCATCTCGTGGCCCTGGCTCGGGTAGGCCACCAGCACAAAGGCAGTAAGCGTCGCCCCTGTCCCGTCTTGATCCTATTTCTTTGAGCAGCGAAGGTGTCCACCATTTTTGAGGGTGGACACCATGGAAATTGAGAAGGCAGCAGGAGTGGCTCGGCGTGGGGCCTATGTTCGGCGCAGCCCCGAGCTGAAGGCGGCGATCGTAGCGGAGTGCCTGGTGCCGGGCGCGTCGGTTGCCGCGGTGGCCCTGGCCCACGGCGTCAATGCCAATCTGGTCCGCAAATGGATCGAGAAGTCGCGCCCATCGACCCAGGCGAAGGCGGACGTGAGCTGGCTTGCGGTGGTGCCCGACACGCCCCCGCCCGCCACGCGGGCCTCCACGCCCTGTGGGGAGATCGAGATCGAGCTCCCCCGCGCCCGTCTCCTGGTGCGCGGCCCGGTGGATCTGGCGGTGCTCGAGCGGGTGCTGGCGAGTCTGTCCCGATGATCCGCCCCGGCCCGGGCACCCGCATCTGGCTGGCCTGTGGCTTCACCGACATGCGCCGCGGCTTCGATGGCCTGGCGGCGCTGGTGCAAAGCCAACTCGAGCAGAACCCCTTCTCGGGCCAGCTGTTCGTCTTTCGCGGACGCAAGGGGGATCGGGTCAAGCTGCTGTGGTGGGACGGCGATGGGCTGTGCCTGCTCGCGAAGCGGCTGGAGAACGGCCGCTTCATCTGGCCCCAGGCCAGCGAGGGATCGGTGGTCCTCACCGCGGCCCAGCTCGCGATGCTGCTCGAAGGCATCGACTGGCGGCGCCCCGTGCGCACCTGGCAGCCGGAGACGGCAGGATAGGGATTGGGGACTGTTCACCGACGGGCCTCTCGCGTAGACTCTCGTCATGCCCCAGCCCGTGACGCCCCCGCCCACCGAACTGTCCGACGAGATGGCCGCCCTGCGCCATCAGGTCGGTGAGCTCGAGGCCGAGGTGGTGCGCCTCAAACTGTTGGTAGCCAAGTACCGCCAGATGCATTTCGGGCGGCGTGCCGAACCCTGGCGGACCGAAGGGCAACTCGACCTGCCCTTGCCCCTGGCGCCGCAGCCCTTGCCGGAGCCCGCCAAGGCGGCCGATGCGCCACCGGCGGCGGGCCACCCATCCCGCCGCCAGCGCAAACCCTTTCCCGACGATCTGCCCCGGGAAACCATCACGCACCTGCCGGCCGACACCCGCTGCCCCTGCTGTGGCAGCACCTTCAAGCCCCTGGGCGAGGAGGTCTCGGAGATGCTCGAGTACATCCCGGCCAGCTTCAAGGTGATCCGCCATGTGCGACCCAAGCTTGCCTGCGCCCGCTGCGATCACATCGCCCAGGCCGAGGCACCCAGCCGGCCCATCGCGCGGGGCTTTGCCGGGCCGGCGCTCCTGGCCCACGTGCTGGTGGGCAAGTTCTGTGATCACCTGCCGCTCTATCGGCAAAGCACCATCTTCGCCCGCAGTGGGCTGAGCCTGGAACGATCCCTCCTGGCCGATTGGGTCGGGCAGTGTCACACCCTGCTCAATCCCCTGGTCGAAGCGGTGAAGCGCCACGTGATGGCCGCTGGAAAGGTGCATGCCGACGACACCCCGCTGCCGGTCCTCTCCCCCGGTCGGGGCGAAACGAAGATCGGGCGGCTGTGGGCCTATGTGCGTGATGACCGACCGGCCGCCAGCCTGGATCCACCCGCGGTCTGGTTCGCCTACTCGGAGAACCGCAAGGGGCGCCACCCCCAAGCCCATCTCGCCCCCTTCAAGGGCGTCTTGCAAGCGGACGCCTACGCGGGGTTCGACGCGCTCTTCGAGGGCGGGGCGATCGTCGAGGCGGCCTGCTGGGCCCACGTGCGCAGGAAGTTCTACGACATCCAGCGCGCGAGCGCCTCGCCGCTGGCCGCCGAGGCGCTGACCCGGATCCAGGCGCTATATGCCATCGAAGCCCAGGTGCGCGGCAAGCCGCCCGCCGAGCGGGCGCTGCTGCGTCAGCAGGAGGCCGCCCCGCGCCTGGCGGACATGCATGACTGGCTCGTGGCGCAGAGCCGCCGGGTGTCGCGCAAATCGGACCTGATGCAGGCCATCGGCTACGCGCTCAATCAATGGCCGGCCTTGATCCGCTACAGCACGAACGGCCATCTCGAGATCGACAACAACGCCGCTGAACGCGCGCTGCGGGCGGTCGCCGTGGGGAGGAAGAACTTTCTCTTCGCCGGATCGGACGCTGGCGGCGAGCGGGCGGCCGCGATGTACAGCCTGATCGGCACCGCCACGCTGAGCGGGCTCGACCCGGAGGCTTACCTGCGCGAAGTGCTCAGGCGGATCGCCGAACACCCGATCAACCGGATCGACGCACTGCTGCCCTGGAACCTTGATCCCGCCAAGCCCCTTCTCAAAGCCGCCTGACATGAGCACCGTCGTCCCCCTCAAGCCGCGCACCCGCAAGCCGGCCGATCTGTTGCAACTGCGCATCGACCTTGCCGGGATCAAGCCCGCCATCTGGCGCCGGATCGTCGTCCCCGAGTCGATCACCCTCGCCAGGCTTCATCACGTCATCCAGTGCGTCATGGGCTGGCACGGCGGGCATCTGCACGAATTCGAGATTGCCGGAGAGCGCTACGGCGTCCCCGACCCGGAGTTCGACTGGGGCGATCCGCCCCGTTCCGAGCAGCGCATCCAGTTCAAGACCGCGCTGGGGGGCTTGAAGTCGTTCAAGTACATCTACGACTTCGGCGATTACTGGGAACACCGGATCAAGGTGGAGAAACGCCACCCGCCGGACCCCATCCTGTCGACCAACGCCCTGTGCCTAGCTGGCGCCAACGCCGCTCCGCCCGAAGACGTGGGCGGCGCCCCGGGCTACGCCGACTTTCTGGAGGCCATCCTCGACCCCGACCACCCCGAACGCCACGCCATGCGGGCGTGGTGCGGGGAGGAGTTTGGGCCCGGGCGCTTTGATTTGTCTCTGATCAATGGGCGCCTCGACACGCTGAAAGTCTGAGGTGTCAAGACGGGGGTGGGGCGA
>JBEOKH010000346.1:0-24798 GCA_040275625.1 Thauera sp.
CATGACACCGCCCGGTCGCCGTGCGCCGCGTCCGCCAGGCAAAAGACTCTCTTCAATATGCTGCGCTGGCTTTGACAGGTCGTTTGTGCAGCACGCCTGCTGCCGCTGTGCAGCGTTGCGCTGCGCTGGCCGGGCCTGCAGTCGGCAATCGCACGCGCTCGGTCGGCACACCCAGAGCCGGCACGATTGCGCTGCAGTAATGCAGCAGCGAAATCGTTTCGCTGCTTTATTGCAGCGCTTGGGGCAAGGGGGAGTGCTCAATCAATTCGTTGAATTAACTAAGAAATTTTTCGAATTTCAAGGTGGCACGAATATTGATTGAGAGGTGGGGAGGCCGCATGCGAACGCCGTATTGGCCCGCTACGAAAACACCACCACCGGAAAGGAGGTACAACATGGCACGCGATCCCAAGTACGACATCCTCTTCGACCCGATCAAGATCGGACCGAAGACTTCCCGCAACCGCTTCTTCCAGACGTCCCATTGTGCCGGGCCCGGCTCCGAGCGCCCGGGGACCCAGGCACATTTCCGCGCCATGAAGGCGGAAGGGGGGTGGGGCGTTGTATTCACCGAGTACTGCTCCATTCATCCGGAGGCTGACGAGTATCCGTACACCTCTGCCCGGCTCTGGGACGAGGGGGATGTCATCAACCTGCGCTACATGTGCGACATGGCTCACAAACATGAAAGCCTGGTCGGCGTGCAACTTTGGTACAGCGGCATCCATGCGCCCTGCCTGGAGTCGCGCGAGGTCGGGCGAGCGCCGAGCAACCTCGTGTCGAACATGTTCCCGTCGCGCACGGTTTATGGTTCGGAGATGAACGAGTCGGACATCAAGGCCGTCATCAACATGTATGTGCTCGCGGCAAAGCGTGCCGAGCAGGCGGGCTTCGATCTGATCGAGGTCTCGGGCGGAGACAGCACCGTTCCAATCCAGTTTCTGGAGCCGCGCTACAACCACCGCACCGACAAGTACGGTGGCTCGCTCCAGAACCGGGCCCGCTTCTACATCGAGCTGATGAGTGCGCTCAAGCGTGAACTGGGTGACCGCTGCGCGATCACCACCCGTTTCGAGCTCGATACGCTCCATGGTCCGCATGGTATCGAAGCCAAGGAGGACGGCATCCGCTTCGTCGAGCTGATGCATCGCGAGGGCATCTGCGACCTGTGGTCGGTGAAGATCGGCGACTATGAGGAATGGGGCGAGGACGCCGGCGTCTCGCGCTTCCGGAAATCCGGCTGGATGACCCCGTTCATCAAGGAAACCAAGCGCGTCGTCGGTGACATTCCGGTGGTGGCGAATGGCCGCTTCACCAGTCCCGACGACATGGTGAACATCATTCGCAGCGGAGTCGCCGACATCATCGGCGCCGCTCGCCCGTCGATTGCCGACCCCTTCCTGCCGAACAAGATCGCCGAGGGGCGTCCGGAAGATATCCGCGAGTGCATCGGCTGCAACATGTGCGTTTCCAAGTTCAACCAAGGCGGTCAGCTGCAGTGCACGCAGAACCAGACCGCGATGGAGGAATACCGTCGGGGGTGGCACCCGGAGAAGTTCGAGAAGGCAAAGGATCCGGGCTCGGTGCTGGTGGTCGGCGCCGGTCCGGCCGGCCTCGAATGCGCCCGCGTGCTTGGCGAGCGCGGTTACACCGTGCATCTGCGCGAAGCCGAGGCCGAAGTGGGCGGGCACTGGAAGTGGGTGAGCAAGCTGCCGCGCCTGAACGAGTGGAGCCGGGTCATCACCTACCGCCAACTCCAGATCGCCAAGATGAAGAACGTCGAGGTTCATCTGGGCATCGGCAAGATGAGTGCGGACGACGTGCTCGAATACGGCGCCGACCGTGTCGTCATTGCCACCGGCTCGCACTGGCGCACCGATGGCCTCGGGCCTGAAGGCCACGTGCCCATCCCCGGCGCAGACGCGTCCTTGCCTTACATCTTCACGCCCGAACAGATCGCCGCGGGCAAGCCGATCGTTGGCGATCGCGTCCTCATCCTCGACGCGGAGGGGCACTTCCTCGGGATCACGTTCGCCGAGATGATGGCGGACCTGGGCAAGAAGGTCACCTACGTCACGAATCTGTCCGAAATCGCCGATTACGGGCAGTTCACGCTCGAAGTCCAGAACAACAAGCGGATGCTCAACGAGAAGGGCGTCACCACGATCCGCAATCACTGGATCGACAAGATCGAACCGGGCAAGGTCACCCTCGGCTACATGTACCGCTTCAGCCACGACCTCAACGGCCCCGAGACCGGCGTCGTGCCGCGCCGCATGAATCCCGGCTCGGTCGAGCTTGAGGTTGATTCGGTGATCCTGCTTACCTCGCGCCAGTCCGATAGCGCGCTCTATCGCGAGTTGAAGGCGCGGAAGGACGAGTGGGCGAAGAACGACATCGAGGCGATCTACCAGATCGGTGACTGCAAGGCACCGATGCAGGCACTCCAGGCCATGTTCGAAGGCCACCGCCTGGCGCGCGAGTTCGATAGCCCGCACCCCGAGTATCCGCTGCCGTGGGTTCGTGAACGCCAGATCTGGGGGCACGACACCTTCCCGAAGCTGGGTGATGCCCGTCCGAAGGTCGAAGTCGACTGAAACGCTCCTCCTCTTACCGGGCTAGCAGATTGCCGGTAATCCTATCCGGGCGGGCGAACCGTCCGTCCGGAGCCTTTTCCTTCCAAGTTCGAAAACCATCGTGATGGAAACTAGAGAGCTGTTCTGGGGCCTGACGTCCTTCGGAACGACCGTCTTCTACCTTATCGGCTTTTCAGCGATCGGCGCCTTTTTCTGGGGACTCGCCCGCAGCGTTGCGAAATATCGCCGCGGTCGGGCGTCGCCGGTCGGACTCGACTGGCGGGCGGGCACGAGGCGAATGCTCGCTGACCTGTTGACGCACCGCACCCTGCGTCGCCGCGACCCCTTCGCCGGCGCCGCACATGCAGCGATCTTCTTCGGTTTTGCGCTGCTCTTCATCGGTACCTCGATCATCACCCTCGAGTACGACATCCTGAACCCCCTGTTCGGGGTGACTTTCTGGAAGGGGCAGTTCTTTCTCCTCTTCAGCCTGGTCCTGGACATCGCCGGGCTGGCGGTCCTCATCGGGGTGGTGGCGATGATGGTCCGCCGCGGCGCTTTCCGCCTGCCGAAACTCGACTATCGGCGGGCCTATGCGGGCGAGGGCGAGCTGCGGGATGCCGCTCGGCGCTGGCGGGTCGAGGACTGGATCTTTCTCACCGCCCTGCTGCTCATCATCCTGACCGGTTTCGTGCAGGAAGGCCTGCGACATGCTCTCGAACGCCCATCCTGGGGGGCGTGGGAGCCGGTCGGTGCTTCGATCGGTGCGCTGTTCGACGGACTCCAACTGGATGCCGAGGACGTCTCCATCTTGCGTGCGGTGAACTGGTGGTTGCATGGCCTCGGCGCACTGGCGTTCATCGTCGCCTTGCCCTGGTACAAGGCGAAGCACATGGTGGCGGCGATGGGCTCGCTGATGGCGCGCGACCCGCTCGCCCTGCGCCGGCTACCGAAGGCCGATCCTGGTGCGGAAGCGGTCGGTATTGGCAATGTCGCCCAGTTCTCCTGGAAGGACATGCTCGGTTTCGATGCCTGCACCAAGTGTGGCCGCTGCCATGACGCCTGTCCGGCCCGGGCCGCGGGTTATCCGCTCAGCCCGCGTGACCTGATCCTCGACCTGCGCCTGCACAACGACGCTGAGCAGGGCAGGGGAACCGGCAGCAAGCGACTTCTGGGCGATGTGATCGATCCCGAGACCTTGTGGTCTTGCCGCACCTGCGGCGCCTGCCTGGAGATCTGTCCGGTCGGCATTGAGCATCCGGTGAAGATCGTCCAGATGCGGCGAAAACTGATCGAGAACGATCAACTCGACCCGCTGCTGCGCACGATGCTCAACACGATCGGCACCTCGGGCAACAGTTTCGGAGAGGCTGCCCGCAAGCGTGCGAACTGGACACGCGAACTCGAATTCAAGATCAAGGATGTCCGCCAGGAGGCCGCGGATGTGCTGTGGTTTGTCGGTGACCAGGCCTCGTTCGATCCACGGAATCAGGAGGTGAGCCGCACCGTCGCGCGCCTGCTCAAGGCTGGTGGCGTGGACTACGGCCTGCTCTACGAAGGAGAGAGGACGGCGGGCAACGATGTGCGAAGGATAGGCGAGGAAGGCCTGTTCGAGTCGCTCGTGGAGCATAACCTCGGGCAAATGAAGGCGGCCCGGCCGTTCAGGCGGATCGTAACGACCGACCCGCATTCCCTGAACACCTTGCACAACGAGTATCCGGATTTCGGAGAAATCGCGCCGGTTTCGCACTACACCGAACTGCTTGTCGACCTGCTCGAGCGCGGCACGCTCAAGGTCACTCGGCCTCTCGGCCTGCGCGTGACTTATCACGACCCTTGTCACCTGGGTCGGTTGAACAAGCGCTACGACGCGCCACGCCGGGTGCTTGAGCTGATCGGGTGCACGCTCATCGAAATGCCCCGCAACCGCGACAACTCCTTCTGCTGTGGTGCCGGTGGCGGTCGTATCTGGATTCCTGACCGGCCCGGAACCCTGAAACCGTCGCAACTGCGTGTCCAGGAGGCGGCCGGGCTCGGCGGTATCGATGTATTCGTCACCAGTTGTCCCAAGGATCTCACCATGTTTGAAGACGCACGGAAAACGGCAGGTTTCGAGAAGGACTTCATCGTCGAGGACATTGCCGATCTGGTCGCGAAGGCGATCGAGCTCGATGCGATCGACCTGCGCGATCTGCCGAGCCTGACTGAGCGGATCACCTTAGCGGTAGCCGAGCGCGTCGCGGCTGTGGTTGCCGATCGCATCGATGCCGTGCTCGCCGGGCGTGGCGTGACTGCCGTCGCCGGTCTGACTCTTCCGCCGCCGCCCGTCCCGGTTGCAGAGGGTCTGCCCACGGCGAGCGTGGAAGCAATCCCCGCGGTGGGGTGGGGGATCGTGCCGGTCAAGCCGGCGGATCTGCCCGCATACGATGTTCCCCCGCGCAACGGCATTCGGATTCTGGTGCCGGTCAAACAGATCGGAAAACTCAGCGATGAGTTCGTGTTCACAGATGATCAACGCAGTATCCCGGGCGAGTATTTCGAGTATCTCCTGAACGAGTGGGACGATACCGCCCTCGAGCAGGCGCTGAGGATGGTCGAAGCCATCGGCGGTGGGGAGGTGGTGGTGGTGACGGTTGGCCCGCCCGCAGCGGAAGAAACGCTGCGCAGGGCGTTGGCAAAGGGGGCTCAACGGGGCGTTCGGGTGTGGGACGACGATCTGGCCGACGCGGATCCCGTCGCGGTGGCGCGCATGCTTGCCGGAGTCGCGGCACAGGAACGGCCTGATCTGATCATTACCGGGGCTCAATCCGGAGATCAGGCGAACGGCGCGACCGGCACCGCGCTGGCGCGCCTGCTTGACCTGCCACATGCCGCGCTGGTCGTCGACACCGACTGGAACGGCACGGACTCGATGCTGGTGACGCGCGAACTCGAAGGCGGCCTCCGCCACAGGGTGCGCATTGACACGCCGGCGCTGGTGACCATGCAGACCGGGGCCAACGTGCCTCGTTACGCGACCATGCGGATGGTCAAGCTCGCCAAGGAAAAGCCGATCGTCGAACTGGCGGCAGGGATCCCCGAGTGCGCGTTTCGCGCTGCGAGCACGCACAGGATGTTCGTTCCGCCGGCAACCAGGGCACAGATGATGGAGGGAAGTCCGGCGGAGATCGCGGCTTCCGTGATCAAGATCATTCGGGAAAAAATGGGAGCCAAGGCATGAGTGGAATCCTGATTGTCGCGGAGCACACCCGCGGCGCACTTTCGGAACTGAGCGGCGAATTGATCGGTGCCGCAGTTGGGGTCAAGGAGAGGCTCGGTGGTCCGGTTCGTGTGCTCGTGCTGGGCGAGCAGCCGGAGGCCTTTGTTGACGCACTCAATCTCGAAGGGGTGGACGAAATTCTGCTGGGGCGATGCGATACGCCCCATTTCGATGCAGCAGTCTACGAGGAGATGGTGCTCGCTGCCGCTCGCCAGGGTGAACCCGGGCTGATTCTGATCGGACATTCCGCGAACGGCCTGTGCTATGGCGCTGCGCTCGCCGTGAGTCTGGGCAGTGGTTTTGCCGCCGATGTCTTCGGAATCGAGATTGGCGAAAACGGCTTGCGGGCGACCCGAAGCGGCTACGGCAACAAGATCGCCATCGAGGTCGACTTCCCCGGAAAGCCGGTCGTCGTGCTCACCGTGCGTGGAGCAACCTTCAAGCCGCCGCCGGGGGCGGGGACGGCGATCGTGAAGGAACTCGCGGCCGACCTGTCGATGTTGAGCGGGCGGTATCGCCACGAGGACTACATCGAGGCGCCGACTGCCGGTGTCGATATTGGCAAGGCTGATTTCATCCTTTCGATCGGACGCGGGATCCAGGACGAGAAGAACGTGCCACGCTTTGCCGGGCTGGCGGAGCGGATCGGTGCAACGCTTGGCTGCTCCCGCCCGATCGCGGACTCTGGCTGGCTGCCGAAGGCGCACCAGGTCGGTCTCACCGGAAAGGTAGCCGCGAACTGCAAGCTCTACCTTGCCCTCGGGATCTCGGGCGCGGTGCAGCATCTGCACGGGATGAAGCACATCGAAACGATCATCGCCATCAATACCGATACCAACGCGCCGATCTACAACGTGGCGACATATGGTGCCGTGATGGACGTGTTCGAGTTTGCCGATGCGCTCGAGCAGGCGAGTGATGCCATCGGCGCATGACGCATGGAATCGTACGCCTGGGTGCCGCGTCGTCGCCACACCCAGGTGGCGAATTAGCTTGCAGAAACAATCGCATGGATCCAGAATCGACCGCTCGGTCGAATAAACGAGGCAGTGTCCGCTGCCTCGTCCGGCGCGATCGTGGGCGACCGCAGCGGATCCCCTATGAGCCTTGTTTCCACCAGGGAAACGACATGAATACCGACGCCATCCCCACCGCCGCTTCATTGATCGTGCTCATCTTCGACGACAACGGGGATCTCGTCGACCTCAGCCCTCACGCTGCGTCCGTGCTCGGTCCGCTCGCGGGGCGCAGGGTCGAACTCGTTGCGGATGCGACCAGTGCGCAGGCCCTGCGCGATCTGGCGTTGAGTCTCGCGCCTGGGGCGGATCCTTATCCGTGCATGCTCGTCCTGCTCGGGCGCGACGGTACATCGATTCCCGTGGCTGCGCAGGTGGACTGGGTTTCCGCCGGACCTGCCCCCAGGCAGTTGCGCGTGATCGCCATCCCGGCACCGGGTCTTCAGCGCTGGATCGAGCATCTGGTGCAGTCGGAGGCCCTGCTGAAGAGCTTTGCCCAGCTATCGTCGGAAGCGATGTGGTGCATCGAGTTCTCCGAGCCGGTGGATCTGGCCCTCTGCGATGACGAGATCGTCCGTCAGGTGTTCGAGAATGATTGCCACTGGCGCTTGTGCAACGAATCGATGGCGCGCATCTACAATCTGCCGCCGGGGCTGGATTTCAACAAGCAGCCGGTGTCGCAGTATTTTCCGCGGAATCCCGAGAACGAGGCATTCGTTCGCCAGATCATTGAATCGAATTTTGCCGTCGATGGGATTCTCAGCATCGACACACGCCACGACGGCGCCTCCATCTACATCGAGAACACGGTCCGTACCCATATCGTGGACGGCGCCCTCCTGAGATTGTGGGGAACCGTACGTGATATCACCGAGTACCGGAAGGCACATAACCGCCTGATCGAGGCAGCACAGGACGTCAGCAGCATCCTGTGCTCGGTGCCAGATCCGATCGTCGTGGTGAACCGCGGGCGCCATGTCGTGGCCCTCAATCCAGCATTCGAGACCTTGTCCGGCTGGAACTCGCAGCAACTGCTCGGGCACGACATTCAGCCGATCATGGATCTGGAGACTCCCCTCCCGGGCGGACGGCGCTGGTATGGAATCGATCGACAGCGCTGGATCGCCGAGATCAAGGCCGCCTCCGGGCAATCGATCACCTGCGATGTGCACAGCGCCCCGATCGGAGACGAAGCGCCTGAACGCTTCGTTCTCACCCTTCGCCCGACCCGAACGGCCCCAGCGTGAATCTCTGCTTGCTGCGCACCCTATCGAGGAGATGGGAATGAAGTTCGTCAACGTCCCGGAAAGCCTGTCGAATCCGGCTTCGAATGTCAGTCTCGAGCCGCTGTTCTCCGATCAACGCTGGCAGGTCCTGGGGGATTTGATTCCGGACGGAATGATTCTCGTCGATCGCGCCGGCATCGTGCGCTACATCAATGCAGCCGCGGAAAGCATCACCGAGACTGCGCGACCGACGGTCGTCGGCCAGGCGCTTGGCAGCTTCCTGGCCGAGACGCGGCTGCACTGTGCCGACCTGATCGACATCTTCGCCCGTGGCGGACGGGTCAACAAGGTGATCACCGACCAGGAAGGGCGCAGCTATGCGCTTTCCACTCGCAGCCATCGCCAGAGCAATGGCGAGAACAACTGCTTCCTGATCCTGCTGCGTAACCTGAGCGTCCTCGCCAAGATCGCGAGCCAGGGTGAGGCCGGCAATACTTCGGCGCTGACCGTGGCGCATCTGGGGGATAACGTCGCGGCCGAGCGCGATCCGGTGATCGTCGGCGAGTCGACCACGAAGATGCTCAGCCACGGCTTGCGTGCGATTGCCATGGGGAGCCGCCTGCTGATTCTGGGTGAATCCGGGGTGGGAAAGACCGAGCTTGCAAGGCTCTTGCATCGTCGATCAGGCTCGAGCGAACGGCCCTTCGTCCATGTCAACTGTGGGTCAATACCGGATTCCCTGTTCGAGTCCGAAATGTTCGGCTACGAGCGGGGCGCGTTTACTGGCGCACTGGCGAGGGGCAAGAAGGGCCTGATCGAGGCAGCTGACGGTGGGACGCTGTTCCTCGACGAGGTCGGAGAGATTCCGCTGCAATGCCAGGCGAAGATCCTGCGGGTCCTGGAAGATGGACTCGTGCTGCGCGTCGGGGCCACCACTCCGCGCAGGCTGCGTCTGCAGATCATCGCGGCCACCAATCGCGATCTGCAGCAACTCGTGCTGGAGGAGCGCTTTCGCCGAGACCTCTTCTATCGCCTGAGCGTCGTGACGCTGCACCTGCCCCCTCTTCGGCAACGGGCGGAACTGATTCCTCCCCTGCTCGAGCGTTTCCTGGCGGACGTCAACCGGCGCCGGACCGTGCCGCTGACGATCGACGCTGGCTGCCGCCGCCGCCTCGAGACCTACTCGTTTCCGGGCAATGTTCGTGAGCTGGAGAATATCGTCGAGCACCTCGCGGTGGTATCCGACACCGTCGCAACGGTGAGCGATCTGCCCTTTGCGGCGGAGCCCGGGAGCGTAGCGCAGCATTCCGCGATACCCGCGCCCAGCGAGCAGCCCGAGCCCCTTTCCCCCGCCGCGTTCCCGCAGGATTTCGATCTGCGTGACGCAGTCCGGCGGTACGAGTCGCAGTTGATCGACGCTGCGATCAGGTCGGTTGGGAGCAAGCGCAAGGCCGCCGAACTGCTTGGCGTCGATATCGCAACGATCGTACGCAAGAGTCGCGCCAGCGCGTCGGACGTGCGTGTCTGAGTGTGTCTGTGCCCGGGCAGTTCGTGACGCACGTGACGCCGGCTGAGTGCAATGTTCAACGGCAATGGCCCGGTGGACGCTCGAATCGTGAATGCCGCCAGCTGAGTCGCTGAAGCCGGCAAGGGTAATTCGTCAGCAGTGCTGCACTTCTGCATCGCAGCTCGAGCGCCAGGAGCGGCAGCGAATCAATTGACTTATTGATTTATAAGCAGTTTTGTTCTCCATGGCGAAAGTAGGGTGATTGGCACGCCGTTTGCTGACGTTACCGTGTGTTTCCAGGCAAGAGCGTTTCTTACGAAGCTGCAGGCTGGAGCCGGCCAGGAACGTCAAGCCTCAGCCCGCGCGATCAACAGGAGGAGTCACACAATGCAAGACTGCAAGCACTGGCAGGATCTGGCCGCCAAGGTCAGCCCCGAAACCCGCCTCTTCATCGATGGCAAGTTCGTCGATGCTGTCGACGGACAACGCTTCACGACGTTCAACCCCGCGACCGGCAAGCCGATCGTGGAGATGGTCCGCGGCAATTCGAAGGACATCGATCTGGCCGTAAGGGCCGCACGCCGTGCCTACAAGAGCGGTGTCTGGTCGCGGATGGCACCGCGCGCGCGGATGGATGTGATGTACCGCATTGCCCGCCTGATGGAGCTGCATGCGGACGAATTCGCGCTCCTCGACTGCCTCGACATGGGGAAACCGATCACCGAACTCACCGGCGGGGACGTCCCGTTTTCGATCCTTACCTTCCAGTATTTTGCAGAAACGATCGACAAGATCGAGGGAACGGTGACGAGTACCGACCCTTCAGCGCTGCACATGATCGTCCGCGAACCGCTCGGCGTCGTGGCCTGCATCACCCCGTGGAATTACCCGCTGATGATGGCGGCATGGAAGGTTGCGCCGGCGCTGGCTGCCGGTAACTCGGTCATCCTCAAACCTGCCGAACAGAGCCCGATGAGCGCGCTCCTGCTCGCGCGGATTTTCGCCGAAGCTGGCGTCCCGGATGGCGTCTTCAACGTCGTAAACGGGTTCGGCGAGGACACCGGCAAGGTCCTCGGGCTGCACATGGATGTCGACAAGATCGGCTTCACCGGGTCGACCGAGGTCGGCAAGCTGATGATGGTGTACTCGGGCCAGTCGAACATGAAGAAGGTGACCACCGAGTGCGGCGGCAAGAGTCCGCAGATCGTCCTCGCCGACGCCGACCTGGGCGCTGCAGTGACGTATGCGGTCAACGGCATCTACACGAATCAGGGGGAGGTGTGCAGCGCGGGTTCGCGTCTGCTGGTGCAGGAGTCGTTGTATGAAGAGTTCGTCGAGCGATTCGCGCTTGAAGCGCAGCGCTTCCAGCCAGGTGATCCGCTCGATCCGGCCACCACGATGGGGCCGCTGGTGACCCCCGAGCAACAAACCCGCGTCCTCGGGTACATCGAATCGGGCAAACGTGAAGGCGCGCAGCTCATCCTTGGCGGCGATCGCCCCGTGGGCATGGATGCGGGCAATTATGTGCAGCCCACCCTGTTCGGCAAGGTGAACGAGACGATGACAATCGCCCGCGAGGAAATCTTCGGGCCTGTCGGTGCAGTCATTCCCTTCAAGACGCCCGAGGATGCCGTCGCGATCGCCAACAACAGCATCTATGGCCTCGCCTCGTCCATCTGGACCCGCGATCTCACCACCGCTCACCGCATGGCGCGCGACATCGAGGCAGGAATCGTGTGGATCAACTGCTATGAGCATGGCGACATGACGCAGCCCTGGGGGGGGTACAAGCAGTCCGGTCAAGGCCGCGACAAGTGTTTCGACACCATGCTCGCCCACATGCAGACCAAATCCGTCTGGATCAACCTCGGGTAACGCGTTGGCAAGGGGGGAGAATCCCCCCGCCCGCATCACCGGTGCGCAGCGGAGTAGTGGGGGAGACAGTCATGAGGACAGGGCAAACAAACGGACCCGTCCCACCGAAGCCGGCCGCCATGCATGCGCAGTGCAGCATGGCGCCGCCTCGCGGATCATGACAACCGACACTATCCGGCATCCGAAAACAACGAAGTCGGAATCACGGACATGAAAAATTTGCGTAGTTTGATGCCGGAAAGCTGGGGCCTGGTGCTTTCGGCGTTCGCTTCGGCTTACGGGGTGGGATTGCTGGCCCTCCTCGCCCTGCCCTTCCTGGTCAGTGCAGTGATGAACGACCTGAAGCTCGATGAGGCTCAGGCGGGCTTTCTGATGTCCGCGGAATTCATCTTCACGATGATCGCTTCCCTTTTCGTGGCGCCTGTCATGGGGCGCGCGCCGCGCCGCACGATGGCGCTGGTCGGTGCGCTCGTGGCCATCGCCGCGAATGTCGCCTCGGCATCGATACAGGATATGTATTTTCTGACCATGATGCGGTGCATCGCCGGCGCCGGGGCCGGCCTTTGCCTTGCGTGCGGAAATGCCAGTGTGTCGAGCGCTCACGATCCGGACAGGGTTGCAGGACACATGAATATCCTTTTCGTGGCCTTGATGATCGGCGTCATGATGGGATTCTCCCGAACGATGACCGACCATGGTTTAAGCGGCTTGTATTACGCCATGGCGATCTCCCAGGCAGCGATGCTGCTCTTCATTCCCTTCATGCCCCAGCGTCCTCCCGCGCACCACCTTGAGCACCACGCCCATGGTGCGGGGCGCAGCCTGTTCTCGGCTGCGGCACTGTGCATGATGATGACCATGTTCCTGTTTTCCGCGCGCGACACCATGGGCTGGGCGTTCGTAGAGCGGGTGGGTATCAAGGTCGGCTACGACAGCGAACAACTCGGCGTGCTGTTCTCGCTGCAGGCGCTCGTCGGCCTGGTCGGCCCGATGATTGCCGCCATGATCGGCCAGCGCTTCGGTCTGCGCGCACCCGTAGCGATCGGCATCTTCGGTACCGGCGCCGTCAGTCTGGGCTATGTGCTCGGGGAGCATTCCCAGCTTATGTACACGGCAGCGGTCATGCTGATCGCGATGACCTACTTTTATGCGCTGGCGTACCTCACCGCCCTCGCCGCGGCGCTGGACCGCCATGGGCGGATCGCGGCTGCGGCGGGCAGCTTCCTGACGCTGGGTATCGCCGTCGGGCCCGCAATCTCGGGCTTGCTCGTCGCCGAGGGGGGGTATGCCTACGTGGCAGGTGGCATTGTCGCAATCGTCTTGTTCACGCTCTTGTTCGCCCTGGTGCCACTGGCCACCGTTCGCGACGAGAAACGCGCGGAGCCGGCCGTTTCGGGCGTGCTGCGGGCGCATTGAGCAGGAGACGAGCGGGGGCGGGGCCACGC
This sequence comes from Thauera sp., assembly GCA_040275625.1. Taxonomy (GTDB): domain Bacteria; phylum Pseudomonadota; class Gammaproteobacteria; order Burkholderiales; family Rhodocyclaceae; genus Thauera. Next base: position 12,905 of record JBEOKH010000346.1, read on the forward strand.
GACCACCGATCCTGCTCCACGAGACCGATGCGGGGTATCGCGGCGGCCGGGGAGCCGCCGCCGCGGGTCGCACGCCTGCGTGGAGCCTGCCACCCTAACGCCCGACGAGCACTGGGCAGGGGGCATCGCTCAGTATCTTCGAACTGACCGAACCAAACATCACGCGGCGAACGGTGCTGAGCCCCCTGCGCCCGGTGATGATCAGGTTGGCCTGCTCGGCGCGGGCCAGGCGAATGATTTCCTCCGGGGGGTCGCCGACAAGGATCCTGGGCTCGCAGGGGATGCCCTGGCCGCTCAGGTGCAACGCAACATCGGTCACGGCCTGGCGGGCTGCATTCACCTCGGCCGGGTCAGCGTCCACCGCATCACCCTTGTCATCCAGTGCGGGACCCTTCGCCGCCACCGAAACCAGCACCACCTCCAGATCATCCTGCTTGAACCATGACAGGCATTTGAGTGCGTCCCGCGCCTCGCTGGATCCATCAAAAGCAAAAACAATCTTCAAAGCACTTCTCCAGTGGATGAAAGTTACCGATCAAATGGCGTGTCGATGGTGAATGCACCTGCACGGCGTGCTGAATTAGAGATCAAGCGCGGGAAAAGTTCAATTGAAGTTAATTTACGTGAGTTCCCCGGCAGGCGCTGCAACTCTGCATCAAAAGCAGATTTATGTGCGCATAAGCGCATCAGATATCCTGAAATTTCATCATTCTGTGAGAAATAGCTTCGAAAAAACAGTGCCTTGAAGGGCTGGCACTGTCCTTGCTTTTGTCTGCCTAAAGATCGCTGTGTTTCAATTCGCGCAACGACGAGCCGTTTGCTCGATATGAGGTGACATCGTAAGGTCAGATCTTCCTGATAAAAATCGAAAGGAGGTTGGAGACATGAAAAAGAAGTTCCTGTCCATTCTGTGTTTCGCAGCAATCAGTGCATTGACTGCGCAAGTTGCACACTCGGCGCCAACCGACGCGGAAATAGCCAGCCTCGGCGGTGAGCTGACGCCGGTCGGCGCACAGCGTGCGGGCAATGCCGACGGCTCCCTTCCGGCCTGGAGCGGCGGAACCGCCGTACCTCAGGGGGATTGGTCCTACGGCAAGGCGCGGGGGGATTTCTGGAAACACAAGGGTGAGAAGCCTATTCTCACGATCGACGTTTCAAACGTTGATCAACATGCAGCACGGCTCAGCCCGGGCCAGGTCGCGATGATCAAGCAAATGAAGGGCTATGAGATCCGCGTGTATCCGGCGCATCGCGAATGCTCGTATCCGGATTTTGTGCTCGAGAACACGAAGACGGGCGCAAAGATCTCCAAGATTGCCGCCGACGGCTGGTCCCTCGAGGATGCGAAGCTGCCGAGCGTTCCGTTTCCGGTGCCGAAGAGCGGCCTTGAGGCCATGTGGAATTATCTGCTCCGCTACCAGGGCGTGGGGGTGATAACGGAAAACGCCCTCGCCTCGGTATCGCCGCGCCCAGGAACGTCTGTCGGCGTCGCCACCCGCTTCAATCAGGTTGCCTACTACCCGTGGGGAAAGAAGGGCTCGGTGTCGCCCAAGGACGTCAATCATGTCCAGCAGGGTTTCTACTACGCCTTCCAGGAGCCAGTCGCGCTGGCCGGCCAGGCGCTGGTACAGACGATCTACATGAACAAGGACGCGGAGTCATTCTATTACTTCACAGGACAGCGCAGGGTACGGCGCCTGCCCAACTATGCCTACGACACGCCCATCATCGGCTTCGAGAACCAATTTCCGAACGACTCCATTTTTCTGTTCTATGGGAGCCCGGATCGCTTTGATTGGAAGCTGGTGGGTAAGAAGGAGATGTACGTCCAGTACAACAATTTCAACATGCTCGACACCAGCCTGAAGACCCAGGGTCTTGAACGGCCGTATATCGACAATGACGCCCGTCGATATGAGCTTCACCGCGTCTGGGTCGTTGAAGGGACGGTCAAGGAGGGTGTCCGCCATAGTGCATCGAAGAAGGTGTTCTATTTCGATGAGGACACATGGCTTGCCGTCGCGGGCGAGGACTATGACGCCAACGGCGGTTTGTGGCGCCACAAGGAAAGCTCTGTCATTCCGATCTGGGAACTGGGTGCGTGCAGCAACACTGCCGCCTATTTTCTTCATGACCTCGTGAGCGGTCGCTACGTTACCGACTCCAACGTCTCTGGCGGCACGCGGGACCTGCGTTTCTACGCCGAACCCGAAGATCTGCCGCAGTTCAAGGACAGCTTCTACACCGCCGAAAGCCTGCGCGCGATCAGCGAACGTTGACCGATACGGCGATACGGCGATACGGCGATCCGGCGTCACGGGGCGGGCATGCGCTCGTCTCCCGCCAGGCCGGAGCGCTGTGGCCACATAGTGATGTCTGGGAGGAGGTGGGGCATGAAAAAGAAAATCAAAAAGGTAATCACGACGGCACTCGCTTCGTTGCTCGCGGCGATGGCGGCTCCGTCGGTGCAGGCTTTCCGTTTCGAGGCCGGCGAAATTCAGGGTTCACTTGACTCGACCATCACCGCCGGAATGGGCGTGCGTGCGAACGATCCGTCTTGCACCCTTGTCGGCGATCCCGGCACGCCCTGCGGTGGCGGCGCCAATACCCCGCAATGGTCGGCGGGTGACAACGGCAACCTCAACTATCGAAAGGGGGATTTTTTCACCACCTACATCAAGGGCACCCATGAGCTGTTGCTGAAGATGCCCGAAGGCTGGAAGTTCATGGCCCGCGGGAGCTGGATGCATGATTTCAAGGCCGACGATACCGCCCGCACCGAACTTTCGAGCGATGCGCGGCGCCAGATCGTCAATGACCTGCGTGTGCTCGACCTGTGGGTCAGCAAAGACCTTCAGATCGGTGATCGCCAGGCTCGTGTCCGCCTTGGTAACCAGGTCATCAACTGGGGTGAGAGCCTGTTTGCCATCGGCGGCATCAATCAGACCAACGCGCTTGATTTTCAGCGCCTTCTGGTTCCTGGCACTCAATTGAAGGAAGCGGTGCTGCCCGCGCCGATGATCAGCTTCGCGACCTCCTTGGGCTCGGGGCTCAACATGGAGGCCTATTACCAGTTTCGCTGGAATAAGACCGAATACGCTCCCGTGGGGGGCTATTGGTCGGTGGCAGACTACTTCGGTGAGGGGCGTGAGTCAGTGTCGTTCGACGGGTCGAACTTCAATGTCACCGGGCGCGACCAAGCTTCCCGTCTCCGTCGGCGCTCGTATACGGCAGCCGAGGGCGACGCAGCGATTGCGGCCGCAGGTGATTTTCCGGCTCCGGTCGCAGATGACATCCGCCCCGGGAATGGCGACCAATATGGTCTTTCGATGCACTGGAAGCCCGACAATACGACGCTCGATCTCGGCGTCTATTACATGCAGTACCACGACAAGACCCCCGTGCTGAACCTGGCGAAGGGCGGTACGGAGTACCAGTGGGAGTATCTGGAGGAACGCAAGCTCTACGGTGTGAGTGCGAACTTCCCGCTCGGAAACTGGGCTGTCGGTTGGGAGCTCTCCTACCGTCCAAAGGATGCCGTGTCGCTTTCGGCGTGCTTTAACAGTGGTGGTCCGCTGGACGCCAACACGAATCTGGCCACCGTCTCGAACTGTCCGCAGTACGAGGATCGCGAGAAGTACCAGATGCACCTCACCGGAATGCTGCAACTATCGCCTAGCGACCATGGCCCCTTGCTCGATTTGTTTGGTGCGGATACTGGTTTCGTATCGCTGGAGGGCGTGGTCGCTCGCTATCCGGGCGTCAAGTCATCCAAACGGGTGACGCGGATGATCGACGGAGTCCTGGTCGATCAGGCCTTCGCTCCGGGATACTTCATCTTTCTCGATCGTAGCGATCCTGCTTCGCCTGTTGCCAAGGGGGGCGGTAGCGCCACCTCATGGGGTTACATCATTGACGCCAATCTTTATTATGACGGATCAATAATTCCGGGTTGGCAGATGATTCCTGGCATCACCTTCATTCATGCCGTGAATGGAGATACACCTAATTTCAGCATTCCATATCTCGAAGGGGCAAAGGCGGCCAACCTGTACGTTCTCTTCAACGAGAATGCCGGACAGTGGCAGGCTGGCATCAACTTTGCCACTTACTTCGGTGGAAAGTCAGACCCTGAACGGCAGTATTACAGGGATCGCGACTTCCTCGGTGCCTTCATCTCGCGCAGTTTCTGAGGCAGTCGATCTCGTTGTCAATCGGGCTTGGAAGCGGACGGGGTGGCCCGGAAAACCGCTTCCGTCCAGGATTCATGCAGTAGATCCGGGCGCGATGCGCGCGCTATTCCAGGGCGTGCGTCGAGCCCGCAGCAGAGGTGTTCATCTTGGGTGGCATGGTACAAAAGCTAGAGCGATTCCTTTTCGGTCAGCGGAGCCTGGTGCTGATCGTCCTTGGCATCCTCACCATTGTGATGGGGTACTTCGGGCTTCAGCTCCGGATGGAAGCAGGCTACGAGAAACAGATGCCGATCGGTCACGAGTACGTGCGGACGTTCGAACAGTACCGGGACCAGCTGTTCGGTGCCAATCGGCTTACCGTGGTGGTGAAGAGTCGCAAAGGCACGATCTGGAATCAGGCCGCACTGAAACGGCTCTATGAGGTCACCCAGGCCGTCATCTTCCTGCCCAACATAGACCGCCTTGGCGTTCAGTCGTTGTGGACACCCAACAGCTTCGTAAATGAAATCACCGAGGAGGGCTTTCTGGCTGAGCCGGTCATCCCCGGAACCGTCACCGTCGATGCCCTCGCGCCGGACGTGATCGCCGGCATCCAGCGTGCCACCAGTCAGGGAGGCTTCATTGGCACGCTGGTGGCGCGTGACCATAGCAGCGCCATGGTGACCGCCGAGATCGGTGAAGTCGATGCTGAGGGCCGCCACCTCGATTACGTCGCGTACAACCGTCTTCTCGAGGAAAAGCTGCGCAAGCCGTTCGAGGACGACGAATACGAGATCCAGATCATCGGTTTTGCCAAGCAGATCGGCGATATTGCCGACGGTGCCGCCAACGTGCTCGAGTTCTGCATCGTGGCGCTCCTGCTGACCGCTCTTGCGGTGTATTGGTATTGCCATTCGGTGCGGCTGACCATCCTGCCCGTTGTCTCGTCCCTCGCGTCGCTCGTGTGGCAATTCGGGACGCTACGTCTTCTCGGATATGGTCTGGATCCCCTGGCAGTCTTGGTGCCTTTCCTGGTGTTCGCGATCGGGGTCTCGCACGGCGTGCAGCAGATCAACTTCATTGTGCGCGAAATCGCCCACGGCAAGACCACGGCCGAGGCGGCCCGGCTCAGCTTCACTGGCCTCCTCATCCCCGGTACGCTGGCCCTCGTCACCGCCCTCGTGTCATTCGTGACCTTGCTTCTGATCCCGATTCCGATGGTCAAGGAGCTTGCGGTCATCTCGTCGATCGGGGTTGGTTACAAGATCGTCACCAACCTGATCATGCTGCCCGTCGCAGCCTCCTACTTCAACTTCACCAAGGACTATGCCGAAAAGGCGATGCTGAAGCGTGAGCGTCGCTCTCAGTGGCTGCGGGGACTGGCCCGTGTAGCCGAGCCACGCAATGCAGTCATCACGGTCATCCTCACCGCCGCGATCTTCGCCATGGCGGTCTATGGGAGCAGCGATCGTGTCGTCGGTACAGTGCAGCCGGGCGCACCGGAATTGCGCCCCGAAGCGCGCTTCAATCGCGACGCGTTGGCGATTGCAGGCGCCTACGATCTCGGCCTCGACTGGCTTACGGTGGTGTTCGAGGGGCCGCCCGAATCTTGCGAGAACGTCGCTGCGGCCAAGTATCAGGATGACTTCGTCGCGCAGGTCGAGCACCTGCCCGGCGTGCAGGCGGTGAAGTCCTTTACCCGCGAATTGCGCACCTACAACCAGGGCTACAACGAAGGTAGTCCCAAGATGGGTGTAGTGCCGATCGATCCTGGCAATCATGCGAGTCTGGCGACCGAGATCGCCCGCAATCGCGGCTATGTGAACACCGACTGCAGCATGACGGCCGTGCACCTTTACCTGACCGATCACAAGGCCACAACGATCAATCGCGTGGTCGAGGCGGTCAAGGCCTTCCGCGCCGCAAACCAGCTTGACGGCATCAATGTTCGACTGGCGTCAGGAAATGCCGGTGTGCTCGCAGCGATCAACGACGAGGTCGAAAAGAGCGAACTGCCGATGATGCTCAATGTTTATGCGGCGATCGCTGTTCTGGTCCTGCTGGCCTACCGTGACCTGCGGGCGGTCGTGGCGTGCTGCCTGCCGCTGACCGTGGCGACTTTTATCGGGTACTGGTTCATGAAGGTGTTCGAGATCGGTCTCACGGTGGCGACCTTACCGGTGATGGTGCTTGCCGTGGGAATCGGTGTCGATTATGCGTTTTACATCTACAACCGGTTGCAGATTCATCTGGCTGGCGGACGAAGCATCGTGCAGGCACTGGAATTTTCGATCCTCGAGGTGGGCATGGCGACGATCTTCACCGCGATCACGCTGGCCATCGGGGTTGCCACCTGGGCATTCTCGGAACTCAAGTTTCAGGCCGACATGGGCAAACTGCTTGCCTTCATGTTCATGGTCAACCTCGTCATGGCGATGACGGCACTGCCTGCCTTTGCAGTGGTGCTCGAGCGCATCTTTCCGCGTCGTGGTCCCGTACGGGCGCCGGGCATTCTCCAACACTGATCAACGCACGATGATGAGAAACAACTTCTGGAAGATCGGATCGCATCTGGCGTGCCTCGGCATGTTCGCCCTGGTTTCACAAGGTCATGCCCACGCGCAAGGCCGGGAAGGCGGCGCGGCGCTCCTGAGCCATCAGCCGGCAGTACACTTTGCCGAACCGGCCCGAAACCAGTTGCTCGATGCCACCCGCGCTGGCGATCGCGTCGTGGTGGTGGGAGATAGGGGAGTCGTACTGCTATCGGACGATGGCGGCAGGACCTACCGCCAGGCGCGTGCAGTACCAACGCGCGCGACGCTCACCGCGGTCAGCTTTGCCGATGCGCTCAATGGCTGGGCGGCAGGCCATTGGGGCGTGATCCTGCATACGACCGACGGTGGCGAGACATGGTCTCTGCAACGTGAGGACACTGCGGTTGACCAACCGCTGTTCTCGATCTGGTTCAAGGACCTGCGCAGCGGGTATGCGACGGGTCTTTGGTCGCTGCTACTCAGTACCGACGATGGTGGCGAAACCTGGCGGGAAGTCAATGTTCCTCCGGCCGCGGATTCGAGTCGCGCTGACCGCAACTTGTTCAAGGTGTTTGCCGATGAGCGGGCAAATCTGTTCATCGCGGCCGAGCGTGGAGTCGTCTACAAGTCGTCCGACGGCGGAATCACCTGGCGCGAGGTGGCAACCGGGAGCAAGGGCACCTTCTGGGCTGGCATCGCACTGAAGAGCGGAACCCTTCTCGTCGGTGGGCTGCAGGGTCGCATCTACCGTAGCTCCGATGCGGGTGAGACGTGGGCCGAGGTTCGAAGCGGGACGAAAAGCTCGATTACGGCGATACAACAGTTTCCCGATAACAGCGTCATTGCGGTGGGGCTCGACGGGGTGACCCTGCGCAGCCATGACGACGGCGTCAGCTTCAAGGCCACCGTGCTTGAAGATCAGCTGCCACTGACGGCGATTGCAGTCGGAAGTGATGCACGCCCACTCTTATTCTCGATGCAGGGTGTGGCAGACCGCGCCCAGCCCTGAGCGGGTCCTTCCGCACGCAGGGCCGCCAACACGGGAGGCGCTGACGCGCGTCGGACGGATTTTCGGCGCCGGAGCCATCCGGAGCCATCACAAGGGAGATACGGAATCATGCACGCTGATCATTCACGGAAGCTCGCCCGCGCGGGCTATGCCACCATTGTGTTGAGCCTGTTCGCCAGCAGCGTGACCGCTGATCCGGTTGTCATGAGCGGCGGATGGGTTGCCGATTTTTCACCGTCAATGAAGGTCGCCGCGGATAGCGGTACCACCGTATTCGAGCTCCAGGGTAGCTACAAGCTCAGTGGCGCCGGTCTCGGCGAGGTCTATTTCTTGGCGACCTGTGTCGGAATGGAAACGGCTACCAAGGCGGCGGATGGCAAGGCCATGACGTCGGGAGCCGGGCGCTGCGAACTCAAGGAGCCCAATGGCGACATGCTGCTGGCCGGAATGGAGACCATGTACGACGGCTTCAAGCTGAAGATCGAGGGTGGAACCGGAAAGTGGGCGTCTGCGCGGGGCGCCATCGTTTCGAGAGAGACGTTCACGTTCGAATCCGAACGACAGCTGAAGGGCTTCTCGAACGCGACCGGCGATCTCGTATTGCGCTGAGCGGGCAAGAGGGGTGTTGGCGGCGTGTTGCTGCTCAGCGTCCGGTCTGCGCTTCTGCCACCAGCCACTCGCGAAAGCGTGTCAGTGCCGGCCGCTCGGCCTTGCCTTCGGGAACGATCAGGTAGTACGCCCGCGTGCTCGGGAAGCTGCGCAGGCACGGGCTGATCAGGCGGCCGGCGGTCAGTTCCTGCTGGATCAGGAACGGCGGGATCAATGCCACGCCCATACGCTCGATCGCCGCCTGGGCGAGCATCGAGAACAACTCCAGCCTCATTCCGCCCATGTCGTTGGCGGCGCGCACGCCAGCCGAGGCGAACCACTGCCGCCAGGCGTAGGGGCGCGTGGTCTGCTGCAGCAGCGGCAGGCCGGCGACCTCGTCCGGGCTCATCTGGTCGTGCACGCCGGCAAGCTCAGGGCTGCACACCGGCACCGGGTACTCGCGCATCAGGAAGTGGGCCTCGGTGCCGGGCCAGCCGGCGTCGCCGAAGTAGATCGCGGCGTCGAACTCGGTCTGGTCGAACAGGAAGGGGCGGGTCTGGGTGCTCATGTTTACCACCACGTCCGCATTCTTCGCCTGGAACCCGGCCAGGCGCGGCAGCAACCAGCGCGTGGCGAAGGTCGGCACCACCGCCAGTTCGAGCACGCTGCCGGCGCCGTGGTGCGCCATCACCGCCAGCGTGTCGTGCTCGATCGCGTCCAGTCGCGGCGCGATCTGGCGGCTGTAGCTCAGCCCCGCCTCGGTGAGCTGCACGCCGCGCCGGGTGCGGCGGAACAGCGGCACGCTGAGGAAGTCCTCCAGCGCGGCGATCTGGCGGCAGATCGCGCTCTGCGTCAGTGCGAGCTCCTCCGCCGCGCGGGTGAAGCTCTCGTAGCGCGCCGCCGCCTCGAAGGCGAGCAGCGCGGCGGTGCTGGGAATCTTCTTGCGCATGGCGCCGAATTCCAAAAATGCACAGATTACTGCATAAATATCGCTTGTGATGACGCTTCGGAGTTCATAGGATGCGATTCAAGCACAGGCAGCCGCCTGTGAGACAGATCGCGAGAGGAGACTCGACATGGCTTCGACGAAGGCTAGCTTCAACTGGGAAGACCCGCTGCTGCTCGACCTGCAGCTCACCGAGACCGAGCGCATGGTGCGCGACGCCGCACGCGCCTACAGCCAGGACAAGCTGCTGCCGCGCGTGCAGGAAGCGTTCCGCCATGAAAAGACCGACTCGGCGATCTTTCGCGAAATGGGCGAACTCGGCCTGCTCGGTGCGACCATCCCCGAAGAGTACGGCGGTTCCGGCCTGAACTACGTGTGCTATGGCCTGATCGCGCGTGAGGTCGAGCGCGTCGACTCCGGTTACCGCTCGATGATGAGCGTGCAGAGCTCGCTGGTGATGGTGCCGATCAACGAATTCGGTACCGAAGAGCAGAAGAAGAAGTACCTGCCCAAGCTCGCCGCTGGCGAATGGATCGGCTGCTTCGGCCTCACCGAGCCCAACCACGGCTCCGACCCGGGCTCGATGATCACCCGCGCACGCAAGGTCGCTGGCGGCTTCAGCCTGTCGGGCAGCAAGATGTGGATCACCAACAGCCCGATCGCCGACGTGTTCGTGGTGTGGGCCAAGGACGACGCAGGCGAGATCCGCGGCTTCATCCTGGAGAAGGGCTGGAAGGGCCTGTCCGCCCCCGCGATCCATGGCAAGGTCGGCCTGCGTGCCTCGATCACCGGCGAGATCGTCATGGACGAGGTCTTCGTGCCGGAAGAGAACGCCTTCCCCACCGTGCGTGGCCTCAAGGGTCCCTTTACCTGCCTCAACTCGGCGCGCTTCGGCATCGCCTGGGGGGCACTCGGCGCCGCCGAGTCCTGCTACGAGACCGCCCGCCAGTACACGATGGACCGCAACCAGTTCGGCCGCCCGCTTGCCGCCAACCAGCTCGTCCAGAAGAAGCTCGCCGACATGCTGACCGAGATCACCCTCGGCCTGCAGGCGGTGCTGCGCGTCGGCCGCATGAAGGACGAGGGCATCGCGCCGGTCGAGATCACCTCGATCATCAAGCGCAACTCCTGCGGCAAGGCGCTCGACATCGCCCGCATGGCACGCGACATGCTCGGCGGCAACGGCATCTCGGACGAGTACCCGGTGGCTCGCCACCTGGTGAACCTCGAGGTGGTCAACACCTACGAAGGCACCCACGACGTCCATGCGCTGATCCTCGGCCGCGCCATCACCGGCATCGCCGCGTTCAGCAACTGAGCCCACGGAGACCCGCAATGCCCGGCGCCCTGTCGCACATCCGCGTCCTTGACCTCTCGCGCATCCTGGCCGGCCCCTGGGCCGGGCAGATGCTGGCCGACCTGGGCGCGGACGTGATCAAGGTCGAGCGCCCCGGCGCCGGTGACGACACCCGCGGCTGGGGGCCGCCCTGGCTCAAGGACGAGCATGGCGCCGACACCGACGTGGCGGCGTACTACCTGTGCGCCAACCGCAACAAGCGCTCGATCACCATCGACATCACCCAGGCCGAGGGCCAGGCGCTGGTGCGCCGGCTCGCCGCCGAGTCCGACGTGGTGCTGGAAAACTTCAAGGTCGGCGGCCTCGCGCAGTACGGCCTCGACTACGACAGCCTGAAGGCGGTCAATCCGCGCCTGGTGTATTGCTCGATCACCGGCTTCGGCCAGGACGGGCCGTATGCGCCGCGCGCCGGCTACGACTTCCTGATCCAGGGCCTGGGCGGGCTGATGAGCATCACCGGCCGCCCCGACGGTGAGGAGGGCGGCGGCCCGATGAAGGTGGGCGTCGCGCTCACCGACATCCTCACCGGGCTGTACGCCACCAACGCCGTGCTCGCCGCACTCGCCTGGCGCGAGAAGAGTGGCGAGGGTCAGTACATCGACATGGCCCTGCTCGACGTGCAGGTCGCCTGCCTCGCCAACCAGGCGGCGAACTTTCTCGCCACCGGGAAGAGTCCGCAGCGGCTCGGCAACGCCCATCCCAACATCGTCCCTTACCAGGACTTCCCGACCGCCGATGGCTACATGATCCTGGCGATCGGCAACGACGGCCAGTTCGCGCGCTTCTGCGAGGTAGCCGGTGCGCCGGATCTCGCCGCCGATGCGCGCTTCGCCACCAATCGCGCGCGCGTCGGCAACCGTGCGGTGCTGATCCCGCTGCTCAAGAAGCTCACCGTCGAGCGCAGCACCGCGCAGTGGATCGCGACCCTGGAGGCGCTGGCCGTGCCCTGTGGCCCGATCAATACGCTCGCCGACGTCTTCGCCGACCCGCAGGTGCAGGCGCGCGGCCTGAAGGTGGCGGTGCCGCATCCGGTTGCGGGCAGCGTCCCGCTGGTGGCCAGTCCGATGAAGCTGTCGGCCACGCCGGTCGACTATCGCCTGCCGCCGCCGATGCTCGGCGAGCACACCGACGACATCCTCTCCACCACGCTCGGCCTGGATACGGAGGCGATTGCCCGCCTGCGTGCGAGCGGCGTGGTGTAAACCCGGAAACCCCTGCAGCAAAGGAACAGCATGAAGATTCTCGTACCCGTCAAGCGCGTGGTGGATTACAACGTCAAGGTCCGCGT
>JBEOKH010000347.1:0-2521 GCA_040275625.1 Thauera sp.
CGTGCTGCCGTTCGATCCGCAGGCCCGCCACGGCCGCGATCTCGCGCTGGAATGGTACAAGGCGCAGCACCTTGAACCTCCGGCGATCGATCACCTCGATCGCGTCATCCGCTCGGCAGCCCATGGTTTCGAGACGCGGCAGCAGGAAGCTATCCATAGGCGCCTGTCCGCTGCCAGCAAGGCGGCAATCGATCGGCTCCTGGCAAGCGAAGACCCCGACGCCGGCAACGAAAGCGAAGAGGTATCGGCCACCCCTGCCTCCGCATTGACGTTCTCCCAACTGAAGGCCGATCTCGGCAAGGCCAGCCGCGACAACCTCCTGGTCGGCATCGCCCGGCGCCAATCGATCGACGCTATCGGCCTGGTCGCCGACGTGTTCACCGGCGTGCCCACCAAATTCATCGACCAATTCCGTCAGCGCTGCGCCACCGAATCGATCCGCGAACTGCGCCGTCATCCGGCGTCGATCCGCTACAGCATGGTCGCGATGTTTTGCTGGCGCCGCCGGCAGCAATTGACCGACGCGCTGGTTGACATGCTGCTGCAGCTCATCCACAGCATTAGCACGCGCGCCGAGAAGAAGATCGACAAGAAGCAGTTCGCCGCCTTCAAGAAGGTGCGCGGCAAGGCGCGACTACTGTTCAAACTGGCCGAGGCGACGGTGGAACAGCCGGAAGGCGTGATCAAGGACGTGGTCTACCCGGTGGTCAGCCAGAATACGCTAAAGGAGCTGGTGTAAGAGTTCGAAGCCATGGGCTTGGACTTCGAGCGCGAGGTGCAGGAGACGATGCGCTCGTCCTACGGCCGCCACTACCGCAGCATGCTCGCACCAGTGTTGGATGCGCTCACCTTTCGCTCCAACAACACGGTGCACCGGCCTGTGATCGATGCGCTCGCCGTCCTGCAGGCGAATCGCGACAGCAAGCGTCAATACTACGAGGCGGACGAAGTGCCGCTCGAAGGCGTGGTGCCGAAGAAGTGGCGTCACATCGTCATTGATACCGCCAAGGACGGCGCCGAGCGCGTCAACCGCAACGACTACGAAGTCTGCGTGCTGCAGGCATTACGCAAGCGCCTGCGTGCCACGGAAATCTGGGTCGAAGGCGCGGACCGCTACCGCGACCCAGAACAGGATCTGCCCGCCGATTTCGACGAGAAGCGCGACACCTACTATGACATGCTCAAGGTGCCGAAGGACGCCCAGGTGTTCATCGAGCAGGTCAAGACCGCCATGCGCCAGTGGCTCAAAACCTTCAACGACGGCCTGCCGAGCAATCCCAAGGTCAAGCTGCGCAAGCAGGGCAAGAACATCATCCACTTGTCGCCCTATACCGCGCAAACCGAGCCGCCCAACACCGCCGCGCTCAAGCGCAGAATCGGCCGGCGTTGGTCCGACGTCGAGCTGATCGACATCGTCAAGGAGGTCGACCTGCGCCTCAACTTCACGTCGGCGTTCCGCACCGCCGCTAGCCGCGAAGTGCTAGACCCGCCCGTGCTGCAACGGCGCCTGCTGCTGTACCTGTTCGGCATCGGCACCAATGTCGGCCTCAAGCGCGTGGACAGCCAGCAACCGGGCGTCACCTTCGACGAGCTGCGCTATGTGAAGCGCCGATTCGTCAACAAGGAGGCGCTGCGCGCGGCCGTCGCCGAGATCGTCAACGGCACCTTCCGCATCCGCCAAGCCGCGATCTGGGGCGACGCCACCACCTCGTGCGCCTCCGACTCCAAGCAGTTCGGTGCCTACGACCAGAACCTGATGACGGAATGGCACGCGCGCTACGGCGGGCGCGGCATCATGATTTACTGGCACGTCGACCAGAACTCGACCTGCATTTACTCGCAGATCAAGCGTTGCTCATCGTCCGAAGTCGCGGCGATGATGGAAGGCGTGCTGCGCCACTGCACGGCCATGGAGATCGAGCAACAGTACGTCGATACCCACGGGCAGAGCGAAGTCGCGTTCGCCTTCAGCTACATCCTGGGCTTCGACCTGCTGCCGCGCTTCAAGCTGATCGCCCGCCAGAAGCTGTCCATGGTCGATGCCGATGACGCCAAGCAGTTCGCGAACCTGGAACCGATCCTGGTGCGCGCCATCAAGTGGGATCTGATCGCGCAGCAGTACGACGAGATTATCAAGTACACCACCGCCTTGCGGTTGGGCACTGCGGATTCGGAGGCCATCCTGCGCCGCTTCAGCCGTGCCGACCCGGTGCACCCGACCTATCAGGCGCTGGCCGAGTTGGGTAAGGCGATCAAGACCCTCTTCCTCTGCCGCTACCTGCACGAGGAATCGCTGCGCCGCGAAATCCACGAAGGCTTGAACATGGTCGAGAACTGGAACAGCGCGAACAGCTTCATCTTCTACGGAGAGAAGAGCGAGATCGCCACCAACCGCGTCGAGGACCAGGAACTGGCGATGCTGTCACTGCACCTGCTGCAAGCCTGCCTGGTGTACGTGAACACGCTGTTCATCCAGGAGGTACTGGCCGAGCCGGTGTGGCGCGAGCGCATGACGGCCGAC
>JBEOKH010000348.1:0-5699 GCA_040275625.1 Thauera sp.
GTGCCGGGCGGCACCCTTGACGACATCGCCACCGCGGCCACGCTGGCGCCCTTCGAGCGCGTCATCGAGATCGTCTTCAAGGCCACGCGCGCACTCGACTACGCCTTCCACCAGGGCATCACCCATCGCGACATCAAACCGGCCAACATCCTGCTGATGGCGCCCGCGGGCAGCGACATCCGCATCTCAGACTTCGGCGCCGCACTCCACACCGCGCGCGAGACCACGCAGATCGCCGGCGTCGGCTCGCCCGCCTACATGTCGCCGCAGCAGGTGCGCGAGGTGCCACTCGACCACCGCACCGACATCTACTCGCTCGGCGTGGTGATGTTCCAGCTCCTCACCGGCCATCTGCCCTTCGAGCACGAGAACAGTTACAGCCTGCTCTACAGCATCACCCACGACACCCCGCCGCCGCCCTCCGAGCTGCGCCCCGAGGTGCCCGAGGCGCTCGACGCTATCGTGCGCCGCGCCACAGAGAAGGACATCGAGCGACGCTACCAGAGCTGGAGCGAATTCTCGCACGACCTTGCGCTCGCCTTCCGTAACCGCAGCCTGGCGGTTTCGATGGAGCGCATCGGCGACACCGGCAAGTTCCAGGCGCTGCGCGCGATGCGCTTCTTCCGCCGCTTCGCCGACGCCGAGCTGTGGGAAGTCATCGGCCTGTCGCGCTTCGAGCGCGCCAGCGCGGGCACCGTGATCATCAAGGAGGGCGAGCGTGGCGATGCAATCTGCTTCGTGCTCGAAGGCGAGGCGCGGGTGAGCAAGCACGGCCATCTGCTGGAGGTCCTCAACCCGGGCGACTGCTTCGGCGAGATCGCGGTGTTTTCCACCGCCACCGGCGTGCGCTCGGCCTCGGTCGAAGCCGCCGCCGACACCGCGTTATTCACCATCCGTTCGCGCGCGCTCGAGCGCGCCAGCGAAACCCTGCGCATGCATTTCTACCAGGCCTTTCTCGAAGTGCTGGCGACCCGCTTGTCGCAGGCCAGCGCCCGCATCGCAAACCTATGAACGCCGCGTCTTCGCTCCACCCCGCCCTGCCCGCCGTCGAGGACAGCCTGCGTACCCGGCTCGGCGCCACCGCACGCATCACCGCCGCGCAACCTGTGAGCGGCGGCGACACCCATACCTCGCTGCGTATCGACACCGTCGACGGCGCCCGCTACTTCGTCAAGGTGGCCACCGCCGCACAATTACCCATGTTCGAAGCCGAAGTCGACGGCCTCGCCGCGATCGCCGCCAGCGCCAGTCTGCGCACGCCCGCGGTATTCGCCTGCGGAGCCGCGGGCGCGCACGCCTTCCTGATCCTCGAGCACCTCGCATTGACACCCTTGCAGTCGCCCGCGGACGGGGCGCGCTTCGCCGAGGCGCTGGCCGCCCTGCACCACGACACCGGCGAGCACTTCGGCTGGCCGCGCGACAATTTCATCGGTCGCACGCCCCAGCACAATGAGCGGCATGACAATTGGGCGCGCTTCTTCGTCGCGCAGCGCCTGCGCCCGCAGCTCGCACTCGCCCGCGCCGAAGGCTTCGATGTCGAGCTGCAGCGTCAGGGCGAACGCCTGTTCGACCGCGTACCCGCGCTCTTTCTCGACTACCGTCCGCAGCCCAGCCTGCTCCATGGCGATCTCTGGCACGGCAACGTCGCAATGCTCGCCGATGGCACGCCGGTGGTGTTCGATCCCGCGGTGCACCGCGGCGACCGCGAAGCCGATTTCGCGATGAGCGAGCTCTTCGGCGGCTTCCCGCCCACCTTCTACGCCGCCTACCGCAGGGCCTGGCCGCTGCACGAGGGCTACGAGCAGAGGAAGCTGCTCTACAACCTGTACCACGTGCTCAATCACCTGAACCTGTTCGGGCGCGCCTACCTGCGCGAGGCGCTGCGGCTGGTGACGAGGCTGAACGAGGCGCTGACGCGACGGCGGGAGTGATGCAGCTCGCGGGAAAGCGGACGAAGCGCCGCATGCCAAGCGCTCGCAAGATGTCGGAATTTCTTACACTGGCCATTTTCCTGACGCTGGCGCGAGATCCGGTCTCCCATTTCGATCAGTCACTTAGCCTCAAAATATTGCTCAGGCGTGAATTTTGCTACATCTTTCACAAAAGTAAGGAAAGCTGGCTGCGCAAGCGTCGCTACAATCGAGTTTGATCGCACGTGCGCGAAAGGAAGAGGTTCACCATGTCGAACAACCCGCCTGACAATACCGTTGAGCAGCGCCGCAAGGTGCTTAAGGGCGCGCTCGCCGCATCCGGTGTCGTGACCATGGGCTACAGCGGGTCGGCGCTGGCGTCTTTCGAATGTGTCACGAGCACCGATGCCACCGGTGTCTTCGGCTTCAAGAAGACCATCGGCGCGTCGGCGAACTGGGCCTGGTTGAGGTTGCTGGTGTTCGATACCAACAAGAGCAACAACGACCAAGGCAACTGGAAAGCAGTCAAGATTCCGACCGGATCGGATCCCACCGATGCCGACACAGATACCGATACGTCAACCTATTTTTTCCAGGACAGCGCTGCCATCGGCAACTCTCCGCCCCTCTATGCGGCTGGAGACACCGCCCTTCCCGAAGGTATCCAGGCTCAAGGCACCGGGACCGGGGTCTACGCCTTTGTCATCATCTATTTCAATACCGGGGGGTCGATCCTCGGCTTCTTCCCCACGCACGTGCAAGTGTCGGGCCGCGACTACCCCGCCCAGGGCTCCTGCCTCACCTCCCTCAATCCGCATTTGGATCAGACCAATATCCGCTACGGGGGCTGAGCTGGGATGAGCTTGCAGGAGGATATGTCGCCCGGCGAATGGCTCCAGCGCTACTGCCCGTCCCTCGACGGGCAGTTTCTTTTTCTGGACCCGGTCTCCTGGCAGACCTTTCAACTCACGGAAGGCGCCGTGACGGTGCTGCAAGAGGCCGCGAAGGCGATTGAGCAGGACAGGTTCGAAGCCTTCCTCGCCGACGTTGAGGAGGCGGGTGACTGGCCTCCGGGCCTCGAATTCCTCGCGCGCACCCTGAGCACACTGCACATCGCGACCGAATCCCCGCTCACCGCATGACCGGAACCGCTTACCGCCTGCTGGACGTTGGCGCAGCGCAGCTTGCCGTCGCGTCGCCCATCGATCGCTTCCACGCCCACCTCGATCTTGTCTATCCGCACCACGAGCCGATTACGACCCCCCGGTTTGCCGACGTTCGCGTGGGACTGCTGCCCGGCTCGCGCTTCCGGCCTCGCGGTCGCCAGGTCACGCTCTGGGCTGATGGCCAGCGCCCCTTCGAACCTTATCCCCACGACTGCGCGCTGCCGTTGTTCGAATGGGGCAGCAACTATCTGCTTTCGCAGCGCCTGAACGCCTACCTCCTGCTGCACGCCGGCGTCGTCGCGCGCAAAGACCGCGCCTTGATCCTCCCGGCAAACCCCGGCGCGGGAAAGACCACCCTGACCTGCGCATTGCACCTGGCCGGCTGGCGCTTCCTGTCGGACGAGTTTGGCGTCATCGACGCGGACACTGGCGAACTGCTACCCATGGTGAGGCCGGCACCACTCAAGAATCGCTCGATCGACGTCATCGGAAGGCGCGCTGGCGCAACGCTGGGACCGCTGTTCCCGAAAACACGCAAGGGCGACGTGTCGCACTTCGTGCCGGATCGCGACAGCTTTCTCGCCCGCCACCGCCGCGCATGCCCCGCCCTGGTCGTGTTTCCTCGCTTCCAGGCCGGTGCCGCATTGCAGTGCGTACCCATGCCCCGTGCCGAGGCGGCGATGCGCATCGGCATGAACAGCTTCAACTACCAGGCGCTCGGCCCGCTCGGCTTCGAGGCGGTGGTAGCGCTGGCACGGCGCACGGTCGCCTACCAGCTCGTCTACGGCGAGCTCGACGATGCGATCGCCCACATCGAAGCCCTCTTCGAGCGCCTGCCGTGAGCCCCGATCACCGCTCGGACATCGCCCTGCTGTTGCGTGGCATGCACACGCCGCTCAAGATCGACGAGGCGCGCTGGGAGCGCCTGCTGCGCATCGCCCGCACGAGCGCCCTGCATGGCCGGCTGGCCGAAACCAACCTCGAGAACCGGACGATCACCGCGGCGGTGCGCCGTCACCTGCTGTCCTCTGCGCACATCGCCGCCTACCACGCGCAATTGGTGCGCGCGGAGCTCTTCCGGCTCGCACCGCTGGTGAAGGATGATTTCCCCGTCATCGTACTGAAGGGGGGTGCCTACCTGCTCCAGCAGCGCCGACTGGCGGCAGGGCGCTTCGTGTCGGACGTCGACCTGCTGGTGCCGCGCGCCAACCTGCATGGCATGGAGCAGCGCCTACGCGCCGCCGGCTGGCAGCCGGCAAGGCTGACGCCCTACGATGAACGCTACTACCGCGACTGGAGTCATGAGACGCCGCCGCTACGCCGGCCCGGCCACATCCTCGAGGTCGACCTGCACCACGCGATCACGCCGGTGACCGCTGCGCTCGCCTTCGACCCCGCCAGCCTCTTCGAGCGCAGCGAGCCGATCCCCGGGACGCCGTTTCGCGCGCTCGCGCCCGAGGATCAACTGCTGCACGCATGCGTGCACTGCTTCCAGGACGGCGATCTCGCCTTGCGCGTGCGCGAGGTGGTGGATATCGACGGCCTCACGCGAGCGTTCTCGGCCCGTCCCGCCTTCTGGGAGTCGCTGATCCGGCGCGCGAGGGAGCTCGGGCTGCAGCGCCCGCTCTGGTACGGACTGCACTTCGCCACCGAGTGGCTGAATTGCCCGGTTCCGGACGCGATCATGGCCGGCTTGCCCGATCCGGGCAGCCACACCCGACGGCTGATGGATCGCCTGGTGCCATTGGCAATGCTACCCTCCGACCCCGACGGGCCACCTGCGCTCAAAGTCACCTGGGCGCGACGGGCGATGCTCTCACGCTATCACTGGCTGCGCATGCCCCTGCCGATGCTGCTCCCGCACCTCGCACGCAAGAGCCTGCATCGTCTGCGCACACGGGTCGCTCGAAAAGAAGGAGCGCCGGAAAACGGCGCTCCTTGAGCTTGCTCGACGCCCGATGGGGCGGAGCGGCGGATCACTCTCCGGCGACGCCTGCGTCCTTCAACAGTTGCAGCAGCTCACCGCTTTCATACATCTCGCGCATGATGTCGCTGCCACCGACGAACTCGCCCTTGACGTAGAGCTGCGGGATGGTCGGCCAGTTGGAGAAGTCCTTGATGCCCTGGCGAATGTCGTTGTCGGCGAGCACATTGACCGCGAGCACCTCGCTCACGCCACAGCCCTTGAGAATCTGCACCGCGGTGGACGAGAAGCCACACTGCGGGAACTGTGGGGTGCCCTTCATGTACAGCACCACGTTGTTGTTGCTGACCTGCTCGCGGATGACGTCCTGGATGTCCATGGTCTCGAACCCTGAAAAGTTGAGTTAAACAGTCGGAAATAATAGGGGCTGTGCGGCGCCAGCGTCAACAACCGTCGGAGACTACCACGCGTTCAGCGCTGACCGCGACCCAGCCAGCGCCCGCCCGAGACGCGCTCGATTCCGGCGAGATCGGTCCATGACGCGATCGCGGCGAAGCCCGCATCGGCGAGCAGGCCGCGCACGGCGACCGCCTGGTCGTAGCCGTGCTCGAGGAACAGCCAGCCGCCACCGGTCAGCCGCGCCGGCGCGCCGGCGACGATCTCGGCGAGGTCGTCCAGCCCGCGCACCCCGGCGGCGAG
>JBEOKH010000349.1:0-2372 GCA_040275625.1 Thauera sp.
CGGCCGGCGAACATCGGCTCGTCGTGCATCCACACGATCGTGCATTCGAACTGGTCGGCGATCTCGGCCGGCGCCTCCACGGTCGAGATGACGTCGCCGCGCGAGATGTCGATCTCGTCGGCGAGCGTGAGGGTGATCGACTGCCCGGCCACTGCCTGCGGGAGGTCGCCGTCGCGGGTGACGATGCGCGCCACCGTGCTCTCGCGCCCCGAGGGCTGCACGCGCACGCGGTCGCCCGGGCGGATCGCGCCGCCGGCGATGGTGCCGGCGAAGCCGCGGAAATCGAGGTTCGGACGGTTCACCCACTGCACCGGCAGGCGGAACGGGGCGAGTTGCATCACCGACTCGTCGACCTCCACGGTCTCGAGATAGCCCATCAGCGTGGCGCCGTGGTACCAGGGCATGGCGGCGCTCGGCTCGGTGATGTTGTCGCCCTTGAACGCGGACATCGGGATGAAGCAGACGTCCTCGATGCCAAGCTGGCGGGCGAAGGCCGAGTAGTCCTCGACGATGCGGCGGAAGACGTTCTCGGCGTAGCCGACGAGGTCCATCTTGTTGATCGCCACCACGATGCGGCGGATGCCGAGCAGGTTCACCAGGTAGCTGTGGCGGCGGGTTTGCGTGAGCACGCCCTTGCGTGCATCGACCATCACCACCGCGACGTCCGCGGTCGAGGCCCCGGTGACCATGTTGCGGGTGTACTGCTCGTGGCCTGGGGTGTCGGCGACGATGAACTTGCGCTTGTCGGTGGAGAAGAAGCGATACGCGACGTCGATCGTGATGCCCTGCTCGCGCTCCGCGGCCAGGCCATCGACCAGCAGCGCGAAGTCGATCGCGTCGCCCTGCGTGCCCCACTTCTTCGAGTCGGCCTCGACCGCGGCGAGTTGGTCCTCGAACAGCATCTTCGATTCAAACAGCAGGCGGCCGATCAGGGTGCTTTTGCCGTCGTCCACACTGCCGCAAGTGATGAAGCGCAGCAGGCTCTTCCTCTCGTGGCTCTTGAGATACTGCTCGATGTCGGTGGCGATGAGCTCGGAAACGTGTGCCATTAAAAGTAGCCCTCCTGCTTCTTCTTCTCCATCGAGCCGGCCGAATCGTGGTCGATCACCCGCCCCTGGCGCTCGGAGCTGCGCGTGAGCAGCATCTCCTGGATGATCGCCGGCAGCGTGTCGGCGGTCGATTCGACCGCGCCGGTGAGCGGGTAGCAGCCCAGGGTGCGAAAGCGCACGTGCTTCATCATCGGCACCTCGCCGGGGCGCAACGGCATGCGTTCGTCGTCGACCATGATCAGCGTGCCGTCGCGCTCCACCACCGGGCGCAACGCGGCGTAGTAGAGCGGCACGATCGGGATGTGCTCGAGGTGGATGTACTGCCAGATGTCGAGCTCGGTCCAGTTCGACAGCGGGAACACGCGGATCGACTCGCCCTTGTGCTTTCTGGCGTTGTAGAGCTTCCACAGCTCGGGACGCTGGCTCTTCGGGTCCCAGCGGTGCTGCGCGGTGCGGAACGAGAACACGCGCTCCTTGGCGCGCGACTTTTCCTCGTCGCGGCGCGCGCCGCCGAAGGCGACGTCGAAGCCGTACTTGTCGAGCGCCTGCTTGAGGCCCTCGGTCTTCATGATGTCGGTGTGGATCGCCGAGCCGTGGGTGAAGGGGTTGATGTCCTTCTCCACGCCCTCGGGGTTGATGTGCACCAGCAGCTCCATGCCGGTCTCGCCCACCATGCGGTCGCGGAAGGTGTACATCTCGCGAAACTTCCAGCGCGTATCGACGTGCAGCAGCGGAAAGGGCGGCACCGCCGGGTAGAAGGCCTTCATCGCCAGGTGCAGCATCACCGCGCTGTCCTTGCCGATCGAGTAGAGCATCACCGGTTTGTCGGCCTCCGCCACCACCTCACGCATGATGTGGATGCTCTCGGCTTCGAGGCGCTGCAGGTGGGTCAGGCTGGTCGTTTGTGGGCTGGACATGGGTAACAAGGCTGGCTGGGACTGTGAGGGATGATCGCCCGAAGCCGATGGCCGCGGGCATGCATTCTGCCGTGCGGGCGGAATTATTCCGCAGCCCTGCGGATTACGCACGCCCCACCGCCGCGAACGGGATCCGCAACGGGTAAACTCGGCGTCATCTTCGCACGTAACCGGAACGCCGCCATGCCCTCTTCCGCACACGCAGGCCTGCTCGAAGGCCTCGTTCCCGTCATCCGCGCCGCCGGCGAGCTGGTCATGGCGGTGTATCGCACCGATTTTGCGGTGCGCGGCAAGGATGACGCCTCGCCGGTCACCGAGGCCGACGAGCGCGCCGAGGCGCTGATCCTGCCCGCGCTCGAGGCCCTGCTCCCGGGCGTGCCGGTCATCGCCGAGGAGGCGGTCGCCG
>JBEOKH010000350.1:0-18723 GCA_040275625.1 Thauera sp.
CCCACACTTATCGGTTGTTCAATTTTTTAAAGAACCGCCACTTCGCAGCAGCAGAAGGCTGCAGTTTAACCCAGCTTTCCCGTCTCACTCCGGCTTTGCTGTTGCGCCACCGCCGAAAGAGATGCGCATTATAAGTATGCCGGAAAGAACGTCAACAATAATTTTCATTAAAATTACTACTGACCGTACACCCAACGCATTCTGCATTCCAGGCGATCCCGCAACGAACTGGAGGACTTGGAATTACCTCACTGCCGAAGCAGGCATGCTCGATGAAAAGCTACAGCACTACAAAATAAAAAACGCCCTCCCGTGAATCAAGGGCGATTTTCAATTTCTGGCGGAGACGGAGGGATTCGAACCCTCGATGCGAGTTTTAGCCCGCATGCTCCCTTAGCAGGGGAGTGCCTTCGACCTCTCGGCCACGTCTCCAACAAGAAGGCGCGACTATAGCGAGTTCGCGACTTCCGGTCAAACACTGATCGCGTGAAATTATGCGGCCGCGTCGAGCCCGAAGGCCTTGTGCAACGCACGCACGGCGAGCTCGAGGTACTTATCCTCGATCGCCACCGAGATCTTGATCTCTGACGTCGAGATCATCTGGATGTTGATGCCCTCCTCGGCCAGAGTGCGGAACATCTGCGAGGCTACGCCCGGGTGCGAGCGCATGCCGACGCCAACAACGGAGACCTTGCACGTGTTGCTGTCGGTCTCGATCGCACGCGCGCTGATGTGAGCCTGTACACCTTCGAGCACCTTGACCGCCTTGGCGAGGTCACCGCGCGCCACGGTGAAGGAAAAATCGGTAGAGCCGTCGTGGCCGACATTCTGGATGATCATGTCGACGTCGATGTTGGCGTCGGCGATCGGCCCCAGGATCTGGTAGGCGATTCCCGGCTTGTCGGGCACGCCCGTAACGGTGAGCTTGGCTTCGTCGCGCGAGAAGGCGATGCCGGAGATGACGGGTTGTTCCATGTTCTTGTCTTCCTCAACGGTGATGAGCGTGCCCTCGCCTTCGCGATCTTCGAAGCTGGAGAGGACGCGCAGCTTGACCTTGTACTTGCCGGCGAATTCGACCGAGCGGATCTGCAGGACCTTCGAGCCGAGGCTTGCCATCTCCAGCATTTCTTCGAAGGTGATGGTGTCGAGCTTGCGGGCCTCGGGAACGATGCGCGGATCGGTGGTGTAGACACCATCGACATCCGTGTAGATCTGACACTCGTCGGCCTTCAGCGCGGCAGCGAGCGCCACGCCGGTGGTATCCGAACCACCACGGCCGAGGGTGGTGATGTTGCCGTGCTCGTCCACACCCTGGAAGCCGGCCACGACGACAACCTTGCCCTCGTCCAGGTCCTTGCGTATCGGCGCGTCCTCGATATTCAGGATGCGCGCCTTCGTGTGCAGCGAGTCGGTCAGGATCTTGACCTGGCCGCCGGTGTAGCTGCGGGCAGGCACGCCAATGTCCTCGAGTGCCATGCAAAGCAGACCGATGGTGACTTGCTCGCCAGTCGAAACGACGACGTCGAGCTCGCGGGGACTCGGACTGGCCGCCACGTCCTTGGCCAGCGCGATCAGGCGGTTGGTCTCGCCGCTCATCGCCGACACAACGACCACCACCTGATGGCCCGCTGCACGGAACTTCGCAACTTTGCGGGCGACGTTCTTGATGCGATCGGGGCTCCCTACCGAGGTGCCGCCGTACTTCTGAACTATCAGTGCCATTGTCGTATCCAAGTACCAGTGGATAAAGCTCGCGATTCTATCCAAACCTGTGAAGTTTTGCTCGTCAGGGCTGAACAAAAACACCCTGATAGATTTTTACGCTAAAAACGCTAGATTTGATAAATCTTTTTTTGTATGTAGAAAGAATACTAACCTATACTGCATGTGTTCTATGACCAAAGTCATAGGCGAGACCCTGCCGACGTCGCGTTCAACCAACGGATGCGACGCAACACAACGACAAGGAAACCACGATGAAAGCTACTGAAAAACTGGATGTACGTGAAATTCGCCGCAAACTCGGCATGAACCAGTCGCAGTTCTGGTCAAAGATTGGCGTAACGCAGAGCGGCGGTTCCCGCTACGAAAGCGGTCGCAACATTCCTCGCCCGGTGCAGGCTTTGCTGCGCCTGGTGCACGTCGAACAAATCGACATCAACAAGGTCAAGCGCGACGACGTCGAGGTCGCCGAGTACCTGAAGGCGACCAATCCCGACCTCTTCAAGACGCTGAAGAAGGAAGCACGCACCAAGCGCAAGGACCGTTGAGCGCATGGCGCGCACGCTCAGGGGCTGACGCGGACCGTCAGCCCTTTTTTTCGGATGCGCGCCGCGATCGCCTCGAGTTCCGCGGGCGTCAGCGGCGACAGCCGCGCCGCCTCAGGCTGCATGGACTGGCGCGCGACGCCGTAGAGCAATACGCCACGCAGACACCTGAAGCCAGCCGCCTCGAGCACCTCGAGATAGGCTTCCAGCCCTTCCGCACCCGGCAGCTCGCCGTCCCAGCGAAACATGCAGGTCTGCACCCAGGTCGGACATAGCCCGGCACAGCGCGCCAGGTTGCGCGCAATCGTTGCCGGCTCGAGTCGTACGCCGTTGATGCGCTCGATCGCCGCGGCAGATCCGCCATCGACCTTGAACCACACCTCGCCCCCTGCCTCTCCGAGGCGGCGGATGCCGTCCTGTACCGACACCTGCGCGAGCAGGCTGCCATTGGTGATCAGACGCAGCGGCACCGCCGACGGCACCAGGCCGAATTCGTCGCGCAGCCGCAGCACCAGCGCCACCGCCTCGGGGAACACCTCTGCACTGGTAGGCTCGCCATTTCCAGAAAAGGCGATGTCGCGGATCACCCGCGAGCCCTCGGGAGCGAAGCGCTCCATCCATGTTCCATGAGTCAGGTCGCCGAGAAAGCCGCACAACTCATCCTCGAGCTGCGCCAGGTCGATCGCCGGCGCCTTGCCACGAATCAGGCCTGGCACCTGGCAATACGCGCAGTGCCAGTTGCAGGCGTTGTTCGGATTCAGGTTGATGCCGACCGAGACCCCGCCGGCCCGACGCGACAGCACAGGATAGACATAAGTGAGCCCGGCAAGGTCGCGATCGTGGTTGCGGACCGTCAGCGTCGCGGGTGCGCCGGGTGGCAGCCTTTGGGAAGAATTCATCATCTGCTCAGATACTTGCAAGAAATCCCGGGGTTCGGAGCAAGGGTGCCGATGCTATACTCCGGAACCGCTCCAGAGAGACCCGCCATGCGCATCACCCGCCGCCTCGAGTTCGACGCCGGACACCGGATTCCGGACCACGCTAGCCAGTGCCGCCACCTGCACGGCCACCGCTACGCTCTGGAAGTGACCCTTTCCGGCGACATCATCAAGGCCGACGGCGCCCCGGTCAATGGCATGGTGATGGACTTTGCCGACGTCAAGCGCATCGCCAACGAGCAGGTGGTCGGCCCCTGGGATCACGCCTTCCTGGCTTTTCGCGGCGACCGCCTGGTGCTCGACATGCTCGCCGCGATTCCCGACCACAAGACGGTGGTGCTCGACGTGGTGCCCACCGCGGAAAACCTCGCTACCGAAGCCTTCCGCATCCTCGATCCGGCCTACCGCGACCTCTACGGCAACCACCTGCAGCTCGAACGCGTCCGCCTCTACGAGACCCCCAACTGCTGGGCCGACGCACTGCGCGAGCAGCGCGCACAAGCTCCTTGCGCCTGACCTCGCTGCCTCACGCCGCATAACGCCGCAAGCGCAACGAAAACTCCTGCAGGGGGAGTATGCCGCTGCGCTCGGCGCGCACCACCCAGTCCTGCAACTGTACCAGCAACTGCTCGCGGCTCGCGCTAGAGCGGCTCCACAGCGCAGCGAGTTCGGCACGCATGGCAATCACTGTGTGCAATGCCGGACTCTTCGCCACCGCAACCTCGAGCTTGCGCTGCTCCTCCTCGCGCAAGCCGCCCTTCTCACCCGCCAGCACCCAGCGCCGCAGGCTGCGCGCACTCAGCGCCAGCCCGTGTGCAGCCTCGAGCCGCCGCGCCTCGTCGACGAACACCTGGCGCAGCGAGCGCACATAGCGCGTCATCACGTCGTAACGGTGAGTGACGATGGCCTCCAGGGTGTCAAGGTCGGGCTCAGCCTTCACCTCGCCGAAGCGCGGCTGCGGGATCGTCTTCCTGACTTTCGCCAAACCGAGGATTTCGAGCAGACGGATGTACATCCAGCCGATGTCGAACTCGTACCATTTCGAGGATAGCTTGGCCGAGGTGGCGAAGCTGTGGTGGTTGTTGTGCAGTTCCTCGCCGCCGATCAGGATGCCCCAGGGCAAGATGTTGCGCGATGCATCGGCGCAGTCGTAGTTGCGATACCCCCAGAAATGCCCGACGCCGTTGACCACCCCGGCCGCCCAGAACGGGATCCACGCCATCTGCACGGCCCAGATCGTCAGCCCCATCGCGCCGAAGGCAATCGCGTCGATCACCAGCATGATCGCCACGCCGAGCACCGAACGCCGATACACATTGCGTTCGAGCCAGTCGTCGGGCGTCCCGTGGCCATAGCGCTGGAGGGTCCCGGCGTTCTTCGCCTCGGCGCGATAGAGCTCTGCGCCTTCCCACAACACCTTGCTCAGGCCGCGAGTCTGCGGACTATGCGGATCGTCCACAGTCTCGCAGCGGGCGTGATGCTTGCGGTGGATCGCCGCCCACTCCTTAGTGACCATGCCGGTGGTAAGCCAAAGCCAGAGACGGAACAAATGGCTCGGCAGCGGATGGAGCTCGAGCGCGCGGTGGGCCTGGTGCCGGTGCAGGAAGACGGTCACCGCGACGATGGTGACGTGGGTCAGGACGAGCGCCACCAGGACGTAGCCCCACCAGGGTAGATCGAACAAGCCGTTGTACATGCGCAAAGAGGCCCCGTAAGCAGACAGACGCTTCATTCTACGCGCCCCCGCACGCGAACAAGGCCGTTCAAACGCCGGTTACAGCTTGCTTACTCCCGCCACGGCAAGGCGCCCACCCGCGTGGCCTCCTTGCGATGGCGCAGCCAGTTGGCACGGTAGGCGCGGACGAGCGCGCAGTGATCGCGCACGATCAGCAGGTTCTCGGCGTTACGGTTGTTCGCCGACCAGGTGAAGTTGTACGACCCGGTCAGCAGCGCACAGCGCGGGCCCTCGGCGTCGACGATGATCACCTTGTTGTGGGCGGCGTTGTAGCGCGTCTCGAAGGCCACCGGCACGCCCGCCGCGAGCAGGCGCCCGATCGCGTTGCCCTTCTCGCGGCGGTTCATCTGCGCATCGGCGAGCACCTCGACACGCACGCCGCGGCGCTGCGCGGCCACCATGGCGTCGGCGATGTTGCGGCTGGTGAAGGCGTAGGCCTGCACCTCCAGGCTCCTGCGCGCGCTGCGGATCAGCTCGATCACCACCTTCTCGGTGTCGTCGCGCGGCGCGAACGCCACTTCGATCTCGCCCTCGGCAGCAAAGCGCTCGCTCGCGGTGGCCGCGCCAGCTGCCAACGCCAGCGCGGCTGCGAGCGCGGCCCGCAGCCCCGCCCGCCCGGGTCGGGCCTTGGCCTCAGCCACCCTGCACGCGCTCCATCACCGCAGCGAAGAAGCCGTCGGTGTCGTGCACATGCGGCAGCAGGCGCAGGCGCTCGCCGGTCTCCAGCGCGACATCCTGCGCAGCCAGAACGTCCTGCACCGACAAGGTGCGGAACTCGGGGTGCGCTGCGAGGAAGGCATCGACGATGCCGTCGTTCTCTTCAGCGAGCAGGCTGCAGGTCGCATACACCAGACGCCCGCCCGGACGCACCAGGCGCGCCGCGGCGGACAGGATCGCGGACTGCTTGGCGGCCATCTCCTCGACCCCCGCCGGCGACTGCCGCCACTTGAGGTCCGGGTTGCGGCGCAGCGTGCCCAGCCCCGAACACGGTGCGTCGACCAGCACGCGGTCGGCCTTGCCGGCCAGGCGCTTGACCTTGGCGTCGGCCTCGTGCGCGATCAACACCGGATGCACGTTCGACAGCCCGGCGCGCGCCATGCGCGGCTTGAGCTTGGCGAGGCGCTTTTCAGCGACGTCGAAAGCGTAGAGCCGGCCGGTCGAGCGCATCATCGCGCCCAGTTGCAGCGTCTTGCCGCCAGCGCCTGCGCAGAAGTCCACCACCAGTTCGCCGCGCCGCGGCTGCACCAGCAGGCCGAGCAACTGGCTGCCTTCGTCCTGCACCTCAAAGCTGCCGTCGAGGAAGAGCGGATGCTTCTGCAGCGCCGGCTTGCCGGCCAGGCGGATCGCCTGCGGCGAGAAGCGCCCGGCCTCGGCGCGCACGCCCTCCTCGTTCAGGCGCGTGAGCACCGCATCGCGGTCGGCCTTGATCAGGTTCACGCGCAGGTCGAGCGGCGCCGAGCGGTTCAAGCCATGGGCGAGCGCGAGCAGCTCGTCCTCACTCATCTGCTGGCGCAGACGCTCAGCCAGCCAGTCGGGCAGGTCGGCGCGCTCGGCGAGCGTCAGCGCGCCCGGCTCGACGGCCTTGATCGACGCCACCCAGTCGCGCTCGGTGGCGCTCACCAGACCCTCGAAGTTGCGCATCGGCCAGCCTTCGCCGCGCGCGAACCAGGTCAGCAGCAGCATGCGCGGGGTAGCCTCGTCGCCGGCCAGCCGACGCAGCCAGCGCAGCCGGCGCAGCACGCCATATACCGCCTCGGCGATGAAGCCGCGGTCGCGGTGGCCGAGCTCGCGGTTGTCGCGGAAGTGGCGCGACAGCACCGCGTCGGCCGGATAGTCGAAGGTCAGCACCGCGCCGAGCGCCTGCGTGGCCTGGATGAAAAGGGTGCGCGCTACCGCGCCCTCGGCGGCACGCGGCGCGTCGGCCGGGCCCGGAGTGTTCTTGGCGGTCGGCCTGGTCGTTTTCTGTTTCATGTCAGTTCTTGTCCGTGGCGGAGGTGGCGGCAGGTGCGCGCGCCTCGATGCGCGAGGCGCGCTGGTCGAGCACACCGCCCTTTTCGTCAGTGATGCGGATACGCACCGGCAGCAAGCCGTGGCGCTTCGACAGCCAGATGTCGATGTCGAGCTCGCCCTGCTCGGCGAAGGCGTGCAGGCGCACGGTGTCGAGCGTTCCGGCGGCAAGGTCGAGGCGTTCCTCGCCGCGCGGCTCGAGGGTCGCCTGCTTGATGTTCTTGCTGGTGACGACGGCGAATTTCGCCGGTTTGCCGGATATGGCCACCCGACGTGCCTGGTGCCACAGGCTCAGCAGGTCCTGGTCGCCGGCGCGGATCTCGCCGCTGCGCCGCTCCTCGCCGCCGCGGTTTATGCTCACCCGCCCTGTGGCCCAGTCGAACTTCGCCTGTTCCAGCTTGCGCCCGCGCTGCTCGACCTCGAACAGCTCGGGGCGCATGCCCTTGCCGTCGATGCGCCCGCTGCTGCGCTGCTCGTAGTCGAGCCCGAACAGGCCGGCAAGGCCCTTGGCCTGCAGCGCCAGCACCAGCGCGTAACGGTCTCCGTCGAGCGTCCAGTCGTGGCGCGCCTCACCCACCTTGAAACCCTGCGAGCCGTAGTGGACGTCAAAGTGGATCTGCCCCTGCGCGCTCGCCGGCCCGGCGCCACTGACACTCGCCTGCGCCAGCCCCATCGCCAGCCCGAGCACGATACGCGCGAACAATCGGCGCATCACGCCCCCGCTCCCGCATCGGGTGCCGGCACGACGAGCGTCGCACCGTGCTGCGCGATGGCGTCGGCCAGCACGACGCGGCCACCACCAAGCTGCAGACGGCCATCGACGAACCAGCGCACCGCCTGCGGATAGATGCAGTGCTCCTGTGCAAGCACGCGCGCGGCGAGCGCGGCCTCGTCGTCGCCCGCCTGCACCGGCACCACGGCCTGGATCACGATCGGGCCGTCGTCGAGCTCCGCGGTGACGAAATGCACGGTCGCGCCATGCACCTTCACGCCGGTCTCGAGTGCGCGCCGGTGGGTGTGCAGTCCGGGGAAGGCCGGCAGCAGCGAGGGATGGATGTTGAGCAGGCGGCCTTCGTAGCGGCGCACAAAACCGTCGGTGAGCACGCGCATGAAGCCGGCGAGCACGACCAGGTCGGGGTCGTGCGCATCGATCGCAGCGGCGAGCGCCGCATCGAAGGCGGCACGGTCGGGATGGGCTGTATGGTCGACTACCGTGGTGACGATGCCGTGCGTACGCGCGAATTCGAGCCCGCCGGCGCCCGGCCGGTTGCTGATCACCGCGGCAATGCGCGCGCCCGTAATGCCCGCGCGCACGATCGCTTCCATGTTGCTGCCGCGGCCGGAGATGAGGATGACGATGGACTTCATGGGATGCTGGAACGATGAAAAAATCTTGGCGGAGGAGTCGGCGCCGGCTTATGGACCGCCAGGCGCCCGCCCGGGAACATGGCCGCGATGATACCCGACCCGCGGCAAGCTCCCGGCGCACGCAAGGAAAATCGGCTGTTTGTGCAGGAGCGCCGCCCCCACACGCCCCTTATAATTCCGCCCTTGCCTTGCCGAGCAGCCCCATGCCCCATATCCATCGCCTCTCCGACCTGCTGGTTAACCAGATCGCCGCCGGCGAGGTCGTCGAACGCCCCGCCTCGGTGCTCAAGGAGGTGCTCGAGAACGCGGTCGATGCCGGCGCACGTGCGATCGAGGTGCAGCTCGAGCAGGGCGGCGTGCGCCGCATCCGCGTCGCGGACGACGGCTGCGGCATCGCGCGCGACGAGCTCGCGCTCGCGCTCGAGCGCCACGCCACCAGCAAGATCGCCAGCCTTGACGATCTCGAGCGTGTCGGCACGATGGGTTTTCGCGGCGAGGCGCTGGCCGCGATCGCTGCAGTGGCACGCACCCGCATCACCAGCCGCGCCGAGGGGGCGAGCCACGCGTGGCAGATCGAGGCGGGTGGCGAACCGGAACCCGCCGCGCTCAACCACGGCACCGTGATCGATGTCGCCGACCTCTATTACAACACCCCGGCACGACGGAAGTTCCTCAAGACCGAGGGCACCGAGTTGGCTCACTGCGACGACATGTTCCGCCGAGTCGCGCTCGCGCGCCCCGACATCGGCCTGCAACTCGCCCATAACGGCCGCGTGACTCACCGCCTGCCGCCCGCCGCGCCCGCCGCCCGCGTTGCCGCGCTGATGGGCGACGACTTCCTGCAGCATGCGCGCGAAGTCCAGGCCGACGCCGGCGTGCTGCGCCTGGCCGGTTTTGCCTCGCTGCCCGCCTATTCGCGTGCCAGTCGTGACGCACAGTACTTCTTCGTCAATGGCCGCTTCGTGCGAGACAAGCTGCTCGCCCACGCGGTGCGCGAGGCCTACGCCGACATCCTGCACGGCGCCCGCCATCCCGCCTACGTGCTGTTCCTCGAGCTCGACCCCGGTGGGGTCGATGTCAACGTGCACCCGGCCAAGATCGAGGTGCGCTTCCGCGAGTCGCGTGCGGTGCACCAGTTCGTCTTCCACGCCCTGCGCCGCACGCTGGCGGAGAGCGGAGCGGGACGTGCGGCGCAGGCTTCCGCATCAACGAGCTTCGGCACCGCCACGCATGCGGGCCCCGGGGCAGATTCACCACTGGCCTCCTCCGCATCGCCCGCAGCCGCGCACCGACAGGTCCGAGCAGAGACCGAGCCGATCGTCGAGCCGCACTCCGCCGCGCCCGGTGCCAGACCGGGCGCGGGCGCCTGGCCGCCCAGCCTCGGCCGGCAGGGACGCCTGGCGATGGAGCCGGCGAGCCGCGCCTACTTCGATTTCGCCGCGGGGGCACGAGACACGGCTGGGGCAAGCGTCCCGCACGGGGCCACCGAAAGCGCGTCCGGCGCGCGCGTGGCGCTGCCAGAAACCGCTGCGGGCGGAGCGCCACCGCTCGGCTACGCGCTCGGCCAGCTGCACGGCATCTACATCCTCGCCCAGAACGCCGCCGGCCTCGTGCTGGTGGACATGCACGCGGCCCACGAACGCATCCTCTACGAAAAGCTCAAGACCGTGATCGACGGCCGCCCGGCGGTACAGCGCCTGCTGATCCCGGCGGTGTTCTCGGTAGGCGCGAAGGACATGGCGGCGGCCGAGGAGTGCACCGAGGTGCTCGCCGGCATGGGCTTCGAGATTGCCGCCGCCGGGCCGCAGGAGCTGGTCGTGCGCAGCGTGCCCGCGCTGCTGGCGAGCGCAGCGGTCGCCGAGCTGATCCGCGAGCTGCTGCAGGAGCTGCGCGAGTTTCCCGCCACCGAAGTGATCACTGCGCGCCGCAACGCGCTGCTCGCCACCATGGCCTGCCACGGTGCTGTGCGTGCCAACCGCCAGCTGACGATTCCCGAGATGAATGCGCTGCTGCGCGACATGGAAGCCACCGAGCGCGCCGACCAGTGCAACCACGGCCGGCCGACCTGGACTCAGCTGAGCCTGGCCGAACTCGACCGCTTCTTCATGCGCGGACAGT
Source organism: Thauera sp. (assembly GCA_040275625.1). Lineage (GTDB taxonomy): Bacteria > Pseudomonadota > Gammaproteobacteria > Burkholderiales > Rhodocyclaceae > Thauera. Next base: position 10,434 of record JBEOKH010000350.1, read on the forward strand.
AGCGGAAACCTGGCGCCGATTTCGCGCCTTCCGGCGCTCCTACATCATCCCGCGCGATACACCAGCACGCCGACCACCACCACCGCCACCGTCGCCCAGCCGATGCGGTCGACGTATTTGCGCAGCGCGCCCTCCATGCGCTCGCCGCCCCAGGCCATCAGCCCGGCGACCATGAAGAAACGCGCGCCGCGCCCGATCAGCGAGGCCAGGGAAAATGGCAGCAGCGCCATCGATGCCACCCCGGCGGCGATCGTAAACACCTTGTAGGGGATCGGAGAGAACCCGGCGATGAAGATCGCCCAGAACCCCCAGGCCTCGAACCACGTCACCGCCTGCTCGTAGGCGCCCCAGTAGCGGCTCTCACGCAGCCAGGGCTCGAGCAGGTCGAAGGCGTAATACCCGATCAGGTAGCCAAACAGGCCGCCCGCCACCGAGGTCAGGGTGGTGAGCAACGCGAACCACCAGGCGCGCTGCGGATTGGCGAGGCTCATCGGGGCGAGCATGACGTCGGGCGGAATGGGAAAGAAAGACGACTCGGCGAAGCTCAGCCCGCCCAGGAACCAGGGCGCATGCCGATGCCGCGACCAGGCCATCGCCCGCTCGTACAGCGGTGAAAAGATCTTCAAGGAAACACCTCGGATTGAAAGCGCGGACAAGACGGGCCCGCATGCAGCGGGCGCAATGATAACCGTCGCAGACTGCAAACGCGCCACCCACGATCGCAGCCCCCCGGGTTGTCCCCAGCGCCCGTGAACAGCTTGCGGGACAAGCTGTGGACAAGGTACGCAAGCGCCTGTCGTGCATGGAAAAATCCCTCGTGCCCATTTTTTGGGCAGCACTGTGCAGCGGAACTATGTCTCACCCACTGTCCCGCCGGAATTGAGTCGGAGCGGGGCTTCTGCTAGTTTCCGCCATAGCCGCGACATACGCCGTTTCACTTCCTCCGCGCCGTCATCACCGCCTTGCGACCGAACGGCGCCCCGTACCGGAGAATGCGCTTCATGAAGAAGACTCTCGCTGTGGCCGCTGCCGCAGCCCTGCTGGCAAGCGCCTGCGCCACGCCCGTCAACGATGCGCCGGTCAGCAACAGCCTCGCGTCCGCATCACCACTCAGCCTCGGGTCGGCAGCACACTGGAACGCGCTCGCCCGCGATGTGGCGCAGCAGCTCTCCATTCGCTTGCCGCAGGGTTCGGCTCTGTTCGTCAATCAACACGTCGATGCTTCGGCTTTCGATCGCGCGTTCTCCACCCAGTTGATCACTTCCCTCATCGACGCCGGCCATCCTGTGCTGCGCACGCCTGCCGGTGCGCTGCGTGTGGGAGTGGAAACCCAGGTCAAGCCCTACGCCGACGCGACCGGTATCCTCGAGGTCATCGTCAGCACGAGCGTCACCGACAACAACCGCTTCGTCGCGCGCGAAACCGGCGTGTTCCGCGCTGACGTGGCCGACGAGTCGCTCTATCTGGCTGCGCCCCAGGCGCGCACCAAGGCCTTCCACGTCGTGGGAGGCGAATGATGCGCGCACCCAGGTTCCTTCTCACCAGTCTCACCAGCGCCCTTGTCCTCACCGCCTCGGGCTGCGCCACCGAGCCGGTTTCAGTGCGCAAGGAGGTCAGCTTCGCCTCCGCCGCCGCCAATCCGCTGATTCCGTCCAACTACGCCGCTGCCGACAGCCTGCTCGCGCAGGTGCGTGGCCAGCTCGCCCCGGCTCAGGCCCTGATTGCCGCCACCGTGGTAAACATCGACGCGCTCGAGCAGTCCTCGACGCTCGGTCGCCTGATCTCCGAACAGGTGTCCGCGCGCTTCACGCTCGCCGGCTATCGCATGATCGAGATGAAGTTCCGCAACAACGTCTATATGGCGCGCGACCAGGGCGAACTCATGCTGACCCGCGAGATCCGCGACCTCGCCACCTCGCACGACGCGCAGGCGGTGGTCGTCGGCACCTACGCGCAGAGCAGCGAGATGGTGTTCGTGAATCTCAAGGTGATCCAGCCCGAAACCAATGTCGTGATGGCGGTGCACGACTACGCACTGCCGCTCGACTCGATGACGCGCTCGATGTTGCGCGCCGGGCGCTGAGGCGCTCCCCGCTTCGCCAGCGCCGTATTCGCGCCTTCCGGCGCTTCCTACAGGAGAACCTCGCGCTTGGACTGTAGGAGCGGCGGCAGCCGCGAACAAGGCGGTCGGAACCTCTCGCTTCGACGGCAGGAGCGGCGGAAGCCGCAAACAGGGCGGCCTGGTCATCGAGGCGGGTGACGAAGCCCGCCGCCGTGTTCGCGCCTTCTGGCGCTCCTACCGGAAAACCGTCGTGCGCCCTTGCCCACGTCAATGCGGGCTGGGCGATAATCCCCGGCCCTGCTGCGCCGGCCCTCGCTCTCGCCCATGCCTCCGTCAACATCCCCCCTGCCGCCCGCCCTGCTCCTGCTCGGCCCCACTGCCAGCGGCAAGACAGCGAGCGCACTCGCGCTCGCGCAGGCGCTGCCGGTGGAGGTCATCAGCGTCGACTCCGCGCTGGTGTATCGCGACATGGACATCGGCACCGCAAAGCCGAGCGCCGAGGAACGCGCCGTCTGTCCGCACCATCTGATCGACGTGGTGAGCCCCGAGGAGCGCTATTCCGCTGCGCGCTTTCGCACCGACGCGATCCACCTGATGGCGGAAATCGTCGCGCGCGGCAACATCCCGCTGCTGGCCGGCGGCACCATGCTGTATTTCAAGGCCCTGCGCGACGGGCTGTCCGAGCTGCCCGCAGCCGATGCGGAACTGCGTCGCGCGCTCGACGACGAGGCCGCGGCGCGCGGCTGGCCAGCCCTGCACGCCGAGCTCGCCCGCCTCGACCCCAAGGCTGCGGCGCGGCTGGAGCCGGCTGACGCACAGCGCATCCAGCGCGCGCTCGAGATCGTCCGCCTCACCGGCCGTCCGCTCGCCGAGAGCTACGCGAACAAGGCTGACGCCTCGCTCCCGTGCCGCCTGCTGTCGATCGCGCTCGCCCCGGCGGATCGAAGCGTGCTGCACGCGCGCATCGAAGAGCGCTTCGACACCATGCTGCATGCCGGACTCGTCGACGAGGTGCGCCAGTTGCGCAGCCGCTACCGGCTCGACCCCGCGCTGCCGTCGATGCGCTGCGTCGGCTACCGCCAGGTGTGGGAATACCTCGACGGCGGGCTCGGCTACGATGAACTGCGCTTTAGGGGCATCGCCGCCACCCGCCAGCTCGCCAAGCGCCAGCTCACCTGGCAGCGCCAGTTCCGCGACACCTGGCCCGGTTTCATTGAACTCGACTGCCTGCGCCCCGATCTCGGCGAGGCCGTGCTGCACACCGCACTGCGGCTGCTGCACGACCTCCCACCCGTAACCGCCTGAACGGAAATCCCGACCATGGACCAACAGATCATCACCGACGTCGAGCAATGGCTCGACGAGGTCGTCATCGGCCTTGACCTCTGCCCCTTCGCCGCCCGCCCGCGGCGCGAGAAGCGGGTGCGCATCGCGGTCAGCCACGCCACCACCGCCGAGGCCCTGCTCGACGACCTCCAGGCCGAACTCGAGCGCCTGTCCGACACCCCGATCGCCGAGCTCGAGACCACCCTGATCGCGATCCCGGACATGCTCGAGGACTTCGCCGACTACAACGACTTCCTCGACGCGGTCGACCTGTGGGTCGAGCACTTCGGCTGGGAAGGCGAGCTGCAGGTGGCGAGCTTTCACCCGCAATACCAGTTCGCCGATACCGAGGCCGACGATCCGGGCAACCTCACCAACCGCTCGCCGTGGCCGCTGCTGCACATCATCCGCGAGGAGAGCCTGGAGAAGGCAATCGAGCACTACCCCGACGTCGACCGCATCCCCGAGCGCAATGTGGCGCGTATGAAGGCGCTCACCGCCGCAGAACGCATGCGACTGTTCCCTCACCTGTTCGGCTGATTCACGTCGCGCGTGGCGGAGAGGCTGGCCGCGCACCAAAAGCGGGAGTAGACTGAACTTTACCGTGAATCTTGTCCTTTACCGCTTTCCGCAACCCTGAATCCAGGAGCCCTTCATGTTCCCCGAGTATCGTGACCTCATCACCCGTCTCAAGCACGCCGACCGCCATTTCACCCAGCTCTTCGAGAAGCACAACGAACTCGACCAGAAGATCCACAACATCGAGACCCACGTCGTACCGGGCACCAGCCTCGAGATCGAGGTGATGAAGAAAGAGAAGCTGGCGATCAAGGACCAGATCTACGCATACCTCAAGCGGGTCGAAACCGAGACCTGATCTGCCATGCCCGGCGACATCATGTCGCCGATGACGCTCGCCCGCCGGTGACGCGGAAGCGCTTGCCAAGCTCGACCTCGCATGACGCGCCCCGCCCGACATTCATCCGGCGGGGCTTTTTTCGCGCCCTGCCCCCTTAGCCAAGCGATCGCGTCCGCAGCGGGCCGCCCAATCAGGCCGCCGCTTCCTGCGCCGTGACGTCCTCCGCCGCGCGCGTACGGCGGGCGAGCAGGGTATAAACCGTCGGCACCACGAACAGAGTGAACACGGTCCCGACCGACAGGCCGCCGACGATCACCCAGCCGATCTGCTGGCGGCTCTCCGCGCCGGCACCGGTCGCCAGCGCGAGCGGCACCGATCCCAGCACCATCGCCCCGGTCGTCATCAGGATCGGGCGCAGCCGCAACACCGCCGCCTCCGTCACCGCCGCGCGCAACGCCTGCCCCTGCTCGCGCAGCTGGTTGGCGAACTCCACGATCAGGATGCCGTGCTTGGTGATCAGCCCGACCAGGGTCACCAGGCCGATCTGGCTATACACGTTGAGCGTGCCGCCGGTGAGCCACAGCGCACCGAGCGCGCCGGTCATCGACAGCGGCACCGTCAGCATGATGATGAAGGGGTCGCGGAAGCTCTCGAACTGCGCCGCCAGCACCAGGTAGATGAAGGCAAGCGCGAGCATGAACACCAGCGCGAGGCTCGCCGAGCTGGTCTTGAACTCGCGCGACTGGCCGTCGTAGTCGGTGCCATAGCCCGGCGGCAGGATGCGCCCGGCGGCGTTCTCCATCCACTGCAGCGCCTCGCCGAGCGCGTAGCCCGGCGCGAGGTTGGCCGAGATCGTCACCGAGCGGCGCTGGCCGAAGTGGTTGAGCTCGCGCGGCGCCACGCGCTCGTCGACGCTGACCACGCTGGTGAGCGGCACCATGTCGCCGCTGCGCGCGCGCACATAGATGTCGCGGATGTCGCGCGGGTCGCGACGCGCGCCGGCGGCGACCTGCACGATCACGTCGTACTGCTCCGCATCCTGCTTGTAGCGGGTAACCTGGCGACCGCCGAGCATGCTCTCCAGGGTGCGCCCGATCACATCCACCGGGACGCCGAGGTCGGCGGCGCGGTAGCGGTCGACCTGCACCGCGAGCTCGGGCATGGTGAGCTTGAGGTCGGTATCGGGCGACACGAAGCCGGGGTTCTGCCGCATGGCATCGAGAAACGCGTCGCTGACGCGGGCAAGCTCGTCGTAGCTCTCCGAGCTCGAGATGACGTAGTTCACCGGACGCGAACGCACGCTCTGACCGAGCGAGGCCGGCAGGATCGGGAAGGCATTCACGCCCGGCACCGCGCGCAGCTTCGGCTGCAGTTCAGCCGAGATCGCGCTCGCCTTGCGCGTACGGTCCGCCCAGTCGGTGAAACCGACGAAGGAGATCCCCTGCGACACCGTCGGGTTGCCGGCGATCACCAGGTAGCGGTCGACCTCGGGCAGGCCGGCGTAGATGCGCTCGATCTCCTCTGCATAGCGCGCCATGTAGTCGAGCGTCGCGCCCTCGGGCCCGGTGAAGATGCCGATCACGCGGCCGCGATCTTCGAGCGGAGCGAGCTCGGACTTGAGCTGCCCCATCAGCCACACCGAACTGCCCGCCACCGCAGCGAACACCAGCATCACCAGCCAGCGCGCGTTCAGCGCCGCATCGAGCGCTCCGCGGTAGCCGGCGGTGAGCCACGACAGGAAGCGCTCGATGCCATTGTAGAGCGGGCCGTGCTGCGGCTCGTGACGCAGCAGCTTCGAACACATCATCGGTGACAGCGTCAGCGCGACAAAGCCGGACACGATCACCGCGCCGGCGAGCGTGAGCGCAAACTCGGTGAATAGCTTGCCGGTGCGCCCGCTCATGAACGCCACCGGCGCGTATACCGCGGCCAGCGTTATCGTCATCGCCACCACCGCGAAGCCGATCTCCCTGGCGCCCTTGAACGCTGCGGCAAGCGGCGCCATGCCGTCCTCGATGTGGCGGTAGATGTTCTCCAGCACCACGATCGCGTCATCCACCACCAGACCGATCGCCAGCACCAGCGCGAGCAGGGTGAGCGTGTTGATCGAGAAGCCGAACACCAGCATCAGCGAGAACGCGCCCACCAGCGACACCGGGATGGTCACCAGCGGCACCAGCATCGCGCGCCAGTTGCGCAGGAAGAACAGGCACACCGCCGCCACCAGCAGCACCGCCTCCCAGATCGTGGTGAACACCGCGTCGATCGAGCGCTCGATGAACACCGTGCTGTCGTTCGCGATCGTCATCGCCATGCCCTCGGGCAGCTCGGCCTGCAGGCGCGGCAGCATCTCGTCCAGGCCACGCTTGAGGTCGAGCGGATTGGCCACCGACTGCTTGATGAGGCCGATCGAGATCGCCGGCCGGCCCATGAAGCGCACCGCGGTACGCTCGCTCTCGGGCGCCACCTCCACCCGGCCGACGTCGCGGATGCGCACTGGATAGGCGTCGGCGGTGTCGCCCTGGCGCAGCACGATGGCCTCGAACTGCGCCGGCTCGGCGAGGTCGGTCTGCGCCACCACCGCGAATTCGCGCTCGCGGCTCTCGATGCGGCCGGCGGGCAGCTCGATGTTCTGGCGCCGGATCGCATCCTCCGCGTCCTGTACGGTGAGGCTGTAGGCGGCGAGGCGGTCGCGGTCCAGCCACACCCGCATCGCCTGGCGGCGTTCGCCATACAGGCGCGCGTCGGCGGCACCAGGCAGGGTCTGCATGCGCGGCTTGATGATGCGGTTGGCGAAATCGCTGATTTCCATCGGCGAATGGCGGTCGGACGAGAAGGCCACCCAGATGATCGGGCTGGCGTCGGCCTCGACCTTGGCGATCACCGGCTCGTCGATGTCGTCGGGCAGGCGCTGGCGCACGCGCGACACGCGGTCGCGTACGTCGGCCGCGGCCGAGTCCGCGCTGCGCTCGACACGGAAACGCACGGTGATCTGGCTGCGCTCCTGGCGGCTGATCGAGGACAGCACATCGACGCCCTCGATGCCGGCGAGCGAGTCCTCCAGCGGCTTGGTCACCTGGGACTCGACGATCTCCGCGCTCGCGCCACGGTAGGTCGTATCGACGGTGACCACCGGCTCGTCGATGTTCGGGTATTCGCGCACGGTGAGCCGGGAGTACGACATCAGGCCCACCAGCAGCACGAGCAGCGACAGCACGGTGGCGAACACCGGGCGGCGGATGCACAGCTCGGAGATGACCATCGCTCAGTCCGCCCGCGCCACACCGGCGGGCGCGCCCGCGACCTTGACCGCCGCGCCGTCGCGCAGCTTGAGCTGGCCGGCGGTGACCACCACCGCGCCCGCCTCGAGTCCGTCGATGATCTCGACCAGGGCGTCGCGGCGCGCGCCGGTCTTCACCTCGACCCGCTTCACCTTGCCCTCCGCGACCCGGTACACGAACTGGGTATTGCCCGGCGCCGGCACCAGCGCCGCCTCGGGCACCACCACCGCATCGGCGCGCTCGGCGAGGATCAGGCGCACGCGCACAAACACGCCCGGGCGCAGGCGCAGCGCAGGATTGGACAGGCTCGCCCGCAGGCGCAGCGCACGCCCCTGCGCATCGACCAGCGGATCGATCGCATCGACTGTGGCAGCGAAGGTCTGGTCCGGCAGCGCATCGCTCGACAGCTCGACCGCCTGCCCCGGCCGCACGCGATCGAGATAGAGCTCGGGCAGGCGGAAATCCACCTTCAGGGTGGCGATGTCCTCGAGGTTGATCATGGCCTCGCCGTCCTGGACGAAGTCACCCGGACTCACGCTGCGGATGCCGACCACGCCCGAGAACGGGGCACGGATCTGCATGCGCGCGAGCTTCGCCTGCGCCAGCGCGACCCCGGCGCGCGCGACCTCGAGCTGCGCGCGCGCGCTGTCCAGGCTGCTGCGGCTGACGAAGCCGCGCGCGAACAGGTCCTGGGTGCGGCGGAAGTTCGACTCGGCCAGGGTCAGCGCGGCGCGCGCCTGCTGCAGCTCGGCGCGCTGCACC